>NZ_JALBHA010000292.1:0-8224 GCF_023006445.1 Bradyrhizobium sp. SHOUNA76 | reverse complement strand
CTGCCGGTGCGGTCGCCTGGACCGGAGCCTGTTGCACGGGCTGCTGCTGCACCGGAGCCGGGGCGGGCTGCGCGGTCGTGGCCGGCGTGGTGTCGACGTCGTCGTCCTTGGAGCCGCCGAGGCCCTTGAGATTGATGTTGTTCAGCTTGATCGGCTTGTCCGACAGGCCCGGCGCGACGATGGTCACGCAGTTGAGCGAGGCACAGTTGCGCGGCGTCTCGATGCGGATGTGCTGGCCCTCGATCTGGAACGAGATCGAATTTCCGCCGGCATGTGCGGCGGCGGTCGACGCGAGGAAGAGCGCGGTGGCGGCGATGGTGAGCTTGTTCATGACAACCTCCGAAATTGCGTGGTCCCGGTATGGACCGAAAGTCGCTGGTGGATGAAGCGTGGTTCGACCCTACGCTCAGCTGCTCAGGTGTTCTGTGATGGGCATCACAACGGATCGCGAGCGCCTGGGTGAGGCAGCGCACATTCAGCCGTGGTCCTTGCGTCCTAATCTCATCGCGACACGACAGGAGGCGCCGATGACCCGGCTTGTGACTTCGCTTGGCACATTGATCGCTTTGATGGCGGTCGTGCCCGCGGCCGAGGCCGGTTCCTATTCCTTCTCGATCGGCGGCCACCGCTTCCACGTCGAGGCGCCCAGGAGTTGCCGATCCGCGTCGTGCGTTTCGATTTCCTCCAATCGCAGCCTTCGGCCAAGGGAGGATGTCGACAGTAAGCCCGTTCCGCCGCCTGCGCCCGCGCCGGTCGCCCAAGTGCCGCAGCCGGTCTATCCAGTTGCTCCCGTCCGGCCGCCACAGGCGAACATTGTCGCGGCACCGCCGGCAGCTCCAGCCCCCGTCCTTGCCGCGACGACGGCGCAGCCGGTTATGCCGCCGCCCCCGCCAAGATCAGAGGCACCAATATCCGAGGCGCTGAGCCCCAATCCGCCACGGATTGAGTTGCCGCGCGCCGATCCGCCGAAGACAGTTACGCTCGATCCGCCGCGCATGGAGCCGCCGGTCGTTGCGCCGAGGATCGAGATCAAGCAGGCGGCACTAGTCGCACAGCGCAACGACGACGCGCCGGCCTATTCGCCGCTCGGCGAATGGGAAAGCCTGGGTGCCAAGGGCACTGTTCGGATCGAACGCTGTGGACCTGCATGGTGCGGTTTCGCGCTCACGGAGGCGTCAAACCGGGGTGAGAGCGTCCTCGTCAACATGAAGCCGAAGACGCACGAGGTCTGGACCGGCAGCATCTACAGTCGTTCCAGCGGCAGTACCTATTACGGAAGGATGACGCTGAAGAGCTCCGGCATGCTTCATGTCGAGGCCTGCGCGATCGGCCGCTTCTGGTGCTCGGGCAATGACTGGACGCGGGTCGAGGAGCCGCGCGAGAAACTGATCACGGCATCGCCGCAGTGGGGCGCACGGTCGTAGCTCGTCGATGGCGCAATGTTTGTCCCGCTCCTGCAAGAGGAGAAGGGAAGAGAGGTCTTCGACGCGCTTGATGAGCCTAGATCATGCCGAGCACGATGGCGCCGACGAAGGCCATGGCGAGGTACGCGGTGACAACGCTCAGTCTCCCGGCGAACGTCATGAGGTCCCTCCCTCAATGCGCACTGCTTACGCGCGACCTTATGGTTAACAGAAAGTATCTTTCCGAAAAAGTCAGCCTTGCTGTCGCTCAGGCCGGCCTAGGTTTCGGCGCGCGCCGGCCGGCATGGTTAAAGAATCATGAAATCAACGTGTTGAAGAGTCTTTAAGTAAATTCACCGAACGTGCGTTCATGACGCGCGGAGTTCGTTTGTATCTCGTCGGCTCCATCGTCCTTGTTTCGCTAGCGGGTTGCGGACGCGGCTTCTTCCAGGCCGAACGCGAACCGTGGCGGGCCGAGGCGGAAGCCGCTTGCCTGAAATCGGGCGCGGTGAAGGAGGGACCGGATCTCGTCCGGATCGACCCCATTTCCGGCCCCGGTCAGTGCGGCGCCGAATTCCCGCTCAAGGTCGCCGCCATCGGCGAAGCTTCCGGCACTTACGGTTTTGCCGACGAGCAACTGCGCCCGCCCGGCAGCATCGGCAACCAGCCGCGCTGGCCGGTGACGCAGCCGCGCTCGAGCTATCCGCAGAGCCAGAATAATCCGTCATCCTCCTATCCGTCGCGCTCGAACTATCCCGAAAGCGCGGTGCGTCAGCCGTCCGGCTACGGCACCTCGTCCGGGCCGATGTCGCTGAACGCGCCCGGCGTCGCGCCGGAAGAAGACGAGATCGATTTGCCGCCCGAGGGCACCGATGCTGCGGGGGCCTCCCGCTACATGAATGCGCCGAGCTATCCGGCACGGCCGGCAAACCCGGCGCCATACTCGCAGGCACCCGCACAGCAGCCGCTGCCGCGTCTTGGCCCGGCGCAGGGCAATCCCGTCACCGCGGTCGGTCCCGTTGCGATCAAGCCGACGGCGACGCTGGCCTGTCCGATCGTGTCCGAGCTCGACCGCTGGCTCGCCGACACCGTGCAGCCCTCTTCCATGCGCTGGTTCGGCGTCCGCGTCGCCGAGATCAAGCAGATATCCGCTTATTCCTGCCGCGGCATGAACGGTAACTCGCGCGCCCATATCTCCGAGCACGCCTTCGGCAATGCGCTCGACATCTCGGCCTTCGTGCTGGCCGATGGCCGCCGCGTCACCGTGAAGGACGGCTGGCGTGGCATGCCGGAAGAGCAGGGATTCCTGCGCGACGTGCAGGCAGGTGCCTGTGCGCATTTCACCACGGTGCTCGCGCCGGGCTCCAACGTCTATCACTACGATCACATCCACGTCGATCTGATGCGCCGCGCCAGCCGCCGCCTGATCTGCCAGCCCGCCGCCGTCTCAGGTGAAGAGGTTGCCGGACGTGCGCAGTCGCGCAGTCCCTATGCCAATGCGCGCGAGCCCTCGGTCACCGGTTCGCTCGGTGCGCGCAAGAGCATGGCGCGCAAGCGCGAGGAAGACGACTACGCCGACGATTAGACGGGATTGCCAGTAGTCCCGGATTGCGCGCTGCTCCATACGGGCTACGATCGCGCCGGCTTCGATGGTGCGGGGCCCAGCCCCATGCAGAGCTGCACCTCGCCGGGGACGTTGTAGGTGCGCATGATGTGGCGGCTGTCACGCAAGCCGGTCGCCTCGCGCTGCACCACGAACATCCAGAGTGCCCGGCCGGCTTCCATCACCAGCTTGCGTCTGGCCGACTGCGTCGAGGCGGTCATCTCCGCGTGCGCGTGGGCCGCGTCGAACTCGCGCAAACGCGTCAGGGCCTGTTCGAGCGTGCGGCCCATCCGTCCAAGCGCCGAGGCCTGTTCCTGGACGATCTCATAATGGAGGATATCGACTGGCGGGCGAAGATCACGAGACATGAGCGCAATATAGTGCGGCCGGATCGGCCTACGCAACGCGCGGACCGCTTGCCGCTACTTCGCCTTATATGCCGCCAGGAACATCCGCGCCGCGCTATCGACCACTTCGGTCATACGCTCTTCCGACGGTGCGGGGGCGGCCTGGAAGACGAAAGGCAGGAAGAGTGAAGCCTTGCACAGTTCCATGAACTGCGACGCCGCAAGGTCGCAATCGTCGATCTCGAGATCGCCGTAGGCAACACGGGTTTTGAGATAGTCGGAGAGGCGGTTGATGCTCTTGTCCAGCACCCGCGCATAATAGCGGCGGCCGACATCAGGCATGCGCTCGGCGATCGCCATCACGGTGCGGATCGCCGATCCGCCGCCGGGCCGGCAGAGCAGGTGGATGTAGGCTCGGCCGAACTCCTTCAGGGTGGTCTCGGCATCGCGCGCGGGATCGAAAGTGAACACGACCTGGCCGTGCTGAAGCGCCTCCTGCTCGAGGATGGCTTCGAACAGCGCGGTCTTGTCGGCGAAGTAGACGTAGAGCGTGCCTTTGGAGACCTGCGCCGCGCGCGCGATCTCGCCCATGCTGGCGCCGTCAAAACCGAGATCCATGAACACCTTGCGGGCCCCGTCGAGGATCTGGCGGCGCTTGGAACTGTCCTCCTCTTGGATGACGTGGAGATGTTCGTGGCCGGCTACAACCATTGGTTCAGGGTCTCGGTAGGTTTTCGAGTCGAGTCTGCGGCCATGAAACCCGAATAAAGGATTCTCGTCAGTAGGGTCCAGGGCGGGATTATTATGTATATTGACCGAACCGTTCGGTCAATGATATTTGGTTCAGCGAGTGGAGAACAGGCCGCACGCCTGCCGTCTCCTTGATCGCTTTTTTGGGGAGGCCTTTATGGCGGTATCGAGAGACCAGGCCGCGCGCGTCCTACGCCCTGAAGCGGTGGAGGAGCACGCGGGCGGTGATGTTGCGAGCGAGGGCTCTGCACCTCTGCGCGCGCCTGTGGCCGATGACGCCAAACGCCGCACCGGTGAGGCGCCGGAAAAGCCCGTGACCGGCAAGCCGGCCGCACCTGCGCCCGACGCACCCGCCGCCGGCGCTCCCAAATCCGGCAAGCGCAAGTTCGTCCTGATGGGCGTCGGTCTGGTGCTCGCGCTCGCCGCCGCGAGCTATGCCGGCTATTACACGCTGGTCGGCCGCTTCTACATCTCTACCGATGACGCTTATGTCCGCGCCAACAACACCATGCTGGGCGCGCGCGTTGCGGGCCACATCTCCTCGATCCTCGCCGGCGACAACACGCCGGTGAAAGCCGGCGACATCGTCCTCCGCATCGACGACGGTGATTACAAGATCGCGGTCGATGCCGCCGCGACCAAAATCGCGACCCAGCAAGCCACCATCGATCGCATCGGCCGTCAGGTCGCCGCGCTCGACAGCCAGGTCGCGCAGGCCAGGGCGCAGCTCGTCTCGGCCGAAGCGGGCCTCAAGCGGGCCGATCTCGACTATGAGCGCCAGCAGGCGCTGAGCAACAAGGGCTTTGCCTCGCGCGCTGTGTTCGAGAGCTCGGAAGCCGGACGCGATCAGGGCGCCGCCGCGGTCAAGGCCGCGCAGGCCGCCTACGACGTTGCCGTCAGCAATGTCGACGTCGCCAAGGCGCAGCAGGCCGAGGCGCAGGCCCAGCTCGCCGAGCTCAAGACTACGCTCGCCAAGGCCGAGCGCGACCTCGCCTTCACCGCGGTGCGTGCGCCGGTTGGCGGCACGTTCTCCAATCGCCTGGTCAACACCGGTGACTTCGTCGCGGTCGGCCAGCGGCTCGGCAACGTCGTGCCGCTCGACGACGTCTATATCGACGCCAATTTCAAGGAAACCCAGCTCAAGCGTATCCGTCCTGGCCAGCCGGTGACGATCAAGGTCGATGCCTACGGCATGCGCAAGTTCTCCGGCGTGGTCGACAGCATCGCCGCAGGCGCGGGCTCGGTGTTCACGCTGCTGCCGCCCGACAACGCCACCGGCAACTTCACCAAGATCGTGCAGCGCGTTCCGGTCCGCATCCGCGTGCCGAAGTCGGTGGCGAAGCAGAACCTGCTTCGTGCCGGCATGTCGGTCTATGCGACCGTCGACACCAACAAGGCCGCGGCCGACGCCGACAGCGAGGTCGATCTCGACGATCCCACCGCGATCCACCCGCAGTAAATAGCGACCTAGCGCTGCGAGGTCGGACCATGGCCAACGCCACCACTGCTTCACCTGCCACGATGACGGATCCCGCTTCGGAGCGCATCGCGCCGAAGCGGCTGTTCGCGTTCATCATCATGGTGTTCGGGATGTTCATGTCGATCCTGGACATCCAGATCGTCTCGGCGTCCCTCAGCGAAATCCAGGCCGGGCTGTCGGCGAGCTCCAGCGAAGTCGCCTGGGTCCAGACCGCCTATCTGATCGCCGAAGTCATCGCGATCCCGCTGTCGGGGTTCCTGTCGCGCGCCTTCGGCACGCGGCTGTTGTTCGCGATCTCGGCGGCGGGCTTCACCGCCTCGAGCCTGCTCTGCGGCTTTGCGACGACCATCGAGGAGATGATCCTCTGGCGCGCGCTGCAAGGTTTTCTCGGCGCCGGGATGATCCCGACGGTGTTCGCCTCGGCCTATACCGTCTTTCCGCGCTCCAAATTCCACATCGTCGGCCCCATCATCGGGCTGGTCGCGACCCTGGCGCCCACGATCGGGCCGACGGTCGGCGGCTACATCACCGATCTGATGTCGTGGAACTGGCTATTCTTCATCAACGTCGTGCCCGGCATCGGCATCACCATCGGCGTGCTGGCGCTGGTCGATTTCGACGAGCCGCATTTCGAGCTGCTCGACCGCTTCGACTGGTGGGGCTTGCTGTTCATGGCCGGCTTCCTCGGCACGCTGGAATATGTGCTGGAAGAAGGTCCGCAGCACGAATGGATGCAGGACACCTCGGTCGCGATCTGCGCCTGGATCTGCGCCATCTCGGCGATCGCCTTCTTCTGGCGCGTGTTCACGGCGGCCGAGCCGATCGTGAACTTACGCACCTTCTCCAACCGCAATTTCGCTGTGGGCTGTGTGCTGCAATTCTGCATCGGCATCGGCCTCTACGGCCTGACCTACATCTATCCGCGCTATCTCGCCGAGGTGCGCGGCTACAGCGCGCTGATGATCGGCGAGACCATGTTCGTCTCGGGCATCACCATGTTTCTGGTCGCACCGCTGGTCGGCCGGCTCATGGTGAAGGTCGACATGCGCTACATGATCGCGTTCGGCCTCGTCGTGTTCGCGATCGGCTCCTACCAGATGACCTGGATCACCCGCGACTACGATTTCTACGAACTGCTCGTGCCGCAGATCCTGCGCGGCGTCGGCATGATGTTCGCGATGGTGCCGACCAACAACATCGCGCTCGGCACGCTGGCGCCCGACAGGGTGAAGAACGCCTCGGGCCTGTTCAACCTGATGCGCAACCTCGGCGGCGCGGTCGGCCTCGCCGTCATCAACACTGTGCTCAACGACCGCACTGATCTGCACATCACCCGCCTGCAGGAGCGCGTGACCTGGGGCAACGCGACCGCGACCGAAACCCTGACCATGTTCATGCAGAAATTCCAGGGGCTCGGCGATTCCACGCTGATGGCGATGAAACAGCTCTCCCAGATCGTGCATCGCCAGGCCGTGGTGATGAGCTTCGGCGACGCCTTCTTCATCCTGACGCTGTTCTACCTCGGCCTCAGCCTGCTGGTGACGCTGCTGAACAAGCCGGCCGCCATGACGGGCGGCGGCGATGCGCATTGATGCTGCGCGCATCCCGCTAGCCACACATTCGGTGTCGTCGTCCGGCTTGACCGGACGATCCAGTATTCCAGAGGCCGGCGTTGGAGATCCCGCTCTCGCCACATCCGCTGCGACGTACTGGATCCCCCGCTTTCGCGGGGATGACGGCGGAGATTGAGGCGGCGGCGGGCGCGACAGCAGCCACCTCCGCAGACCAAATTGCAACACTCATCCGTGATCTCGCGCGAGCCCCGTTGCAAAGCGCGAGCGGCACATCTATAAAGCGCACCTCATTCAGTCGAACCGGGGAGAGATTTGCATGACTATGTCGCATTCGCAGATCGCGTGCCCGTGCTCGATGCTGTTCTGGCTCGGTAAGTGCTCGACCTCCTAGAGGTCCTTTCCGCCAGCTTCGATTGGGCTTCAAGTCCCGATCGTTCAACTTCCCAAGTCCAAGCCAACCCAAAGTGACGCCGTCTCGGCCTTCGCGGCCGGTTTGCGTCCATCGATGGAGCCAGCCTGCCCCAGAGGTGGCCGGATGATGTCATGACCGCTCTATCCAAGAAACCCGCTGCAATTCGCGTGGTGCTCGCAACACCATCGAGACCGCGCCGAGCGCCACGATGGCGCCGAATGCCACCAGCGCCGCGTGGCGCGCGTCGGGATCGGACGGGCCGCGCGTCAGCGTGTCGCAGCTTTCCTTGCTGCTGTGCCTGCGCGCCTCCGTGATCGGCGGCTCGGTGCTGCTGTGGATGTCAGGTCACGCCTCGCCCGGCGACGTCACCTATGTGCTGACGAGCTATTACATCATCCACGCATATTTGCGCGACGTCGGCATGCACATCAACGTGAGCGGCGGCCGCGTGATGGTCGACGGGCAGGACATCGCGCACGCCACGCAGCAATCGCTGCGCAGCCAGGTCGCGATCGTGCAGCAGGAGCCGATCCTGTTTCACCGTTCGCTCGCCGAGAACATCGCCTATGGCCGGCCGGCGCCAGCCTGGAGGCGATCGAGCAGTCGGCGCGGCTGGCGAACGCGCACGACTTCATCCTGCGCCTGCCGAAGGGCT
>NZ_JALBHA010000291.1:0-8231 GCF_023006445.1 Bradyrhizobium sp. SHOUNA76 | reverse complement strand
ACCCAGGCCCCTAAGGTGCTGCTGATCGGCTCCTCGACCGGCGGTCCGCAGGCGCTGATGGCGCTCGTCACCGAGCTCGGCCCGGTGATCGACCGCGTCCCGGTGCTGATCACCCAGCACATGCCGCCGACCTTCACCACCATTCTCGCCGAGCACCTCGCGCGTTCGAGCCGCAAGCCCGCGGCCGAGGCGGTCGACGGCGAGCCGGTGAAGCCGGGACGGATTTATCTCGCGCCGGGCGGCAAGCACATGCGCGTCGCACGCAGCGGCGCGGACACCGTGATCGCGCTCGACGACGGCCCCGCCGTCAATTTCTGCAAGCCCGCGGTCGATCCGCTCTTCACCTCCGCCATCGACGTCTGGCACGGCAGCATCCTCTCCGTGATCCTGACGGGCATGGGCTCGGACGGCATGCGCGGCGGCAAGGACATCGTTGCCGCCGGCGGCAGCGTCATCGCGCAGGACGAAGCCTCCAGCGTGGTCTGGGGCATGCCGGGCGCGGCGGCCAATGCCGGCATCTGCGCGGCGATCCTGCCGCTCAACCAGATCGGCGCCAAGGTCAACCGCCTGTTCGCGGGAGATCGCTCGTGACGCCCACCGACTACGATTATCTGCGCAAGTTCTTGAAAGAGCGCTCCGGCCTCGATCTGTCCCCCGAGAAGCAATATCTGGTCGAGAGCCGGCTGCTGCCGCTCGCCCGCAAGGCGAGTCTATCAGGCATTCCCGATCTCGTGCTGAAGATCCGGAACGGCGACGGCCGGCTTGCGACCGACGTGGTCGAAGCGATGACCACCAACGAGACCTTCTTCTACCGCGACAAGATCCCGTTCGATCATTTGCGCGAGACCATCCTGCCGGGGCTGATCAAGGCGCGCGCGGCGCGCAAGAACTTGCGCATCTGGTCGGCGGCGTCCTCGACCGGGCAGGAGCCCTATTCGATCGCGATGTGCGTGAAGGAGATGGGCACGGCCCTCGCCGGCTGGCGCATCGAGATCGTCGCCACCGATCTGTCGCAGGAGGTGCTGGAGAAGTCGAAGGCCGGAATCTACAGCCAGTTCGAGGTGCAGCGCGGGCTGCCGATCCAGCACCTGATGAAGTATTTCACGCAGGTCGGCGAAGTCTGGCAGCTCAATGCCGACATTCGCGCGATGGTGCAGTTCCGCCAGCTCAATCTGTTGCAGGACTTCTCTCATCTCGGCACCTTCGACGTGATCTTCTGCCGCAACGTGCTGATCTATTTCGATCAGGACACCAAGGCGGTGATCTTCGAGCGGATGGCGAAGGGCCTGGAGGCCGACGGCACGCTGCTGCTCGGGGCTGCCGAATCCGTCGTCGGCATCACCGATGCGTTCCGCCCCATCGCGGATCGCCGCGGTCTCTACCAGCTCAACCCCGCGCGCTCCGGCCGCCCCATGGCCGGATTGATGCCGCCGTCGTTGAAGATCGCCGCGGCGCGGTGATTCTCCTCGTCATTCCGGGCTCACTCGCTTCGCGAGCGCCCCGGAATGACAAGCCTCACAAAATCGCATGCGGCAAAAACCGCGAGCGGTTACCCGTGATCGGGCTCTCGTCCTCGCGGATCGACAATCCGCACGGTTCGTGGTTCACCAGCCAGCTTCCAATCACCGGATAGAATCCGGAAAAATTCGGCAGCGGCGCTAGAGCCTGCCGCACAAAGCCTTCGGCTCCGTAAGGGCCTGCCTGCTCGTCGAGCGCCATGCCGCCGGACACGATCGTGACATTGGCGCCTTCGCGCGACAGCAGCGGCTTGCGCACATAGGAGCTGCCGAGTTCAGCGGCGCGCGGATCGTCCTCGAAGAAGGCCGGCAGCAGATGGGGGTGGTTCGGAAACATCTCCCAGAGCAGCGGCAAAATGCCTTTGTTGGACAGCACCGCCTTCCACGGCGGCTCGATCCAGCGCGTCGGCGCGTCCTTCAGCTTGGCACCGAAGGCGTCGTGGAACATCCACTCCCAGGGATAGAGCTTGAAGGCCAGCGTGATATCGCCATCGTCGAGATCGACGAAGCAGCCAGGCTCATCGCGCCAGCCGACCTGCTCGATGTCGAGCAGCCTGGTCGAGAGCCCGGCCTGGCGTGCGGTGTCTTCGAGATAAGCGAGCGTGCCGGCGTCTTCCTGATTGCCGGTGCTGCCGGTGAGATGGACGTGGCGGCCGCCGGCGATCTCCTTCCACGCCGCGATCAACCGCTCGTGGATGGAGTTGAACTGATCGGCACGCGCGGGGATGACACGGCGTTCGATCGCCTGTTCGAGCCAGGTCCATTGGAAGACGGCAGCCTCGAACAGCGAGGTCGGCGTATCCGCGTTGTATTCGAGCAGCTTGGCCGGACCCTTGCCGTCGAAACTGAGATCGAGCCGGCCATAGAGGCTACGGTCGTCGCGCTTCCAACTCTCGACGATCAGGCTCCAGAACGCTTCCGGAATCTGCAAGCGGCGCAGGTGCCGCTCGTCGCCGATGACGCGGCCGGCAAGCTCCAGGCACATCGCCTCGATCTCGCCGGTCGGCGTCTCGATGCCACGCTCGATCTCGTCGAGCGTGAAGCCGTAATAGGCGCGCTCGTCCCAATAGCGTTCGCCGTCGATGGTGTGGAAGACGAAGCCGCATTGCGCTGCGGTCTCTCGCCAGTCGTCGCGCTCGAGACAGGTGATGCGCTGCATGTTATTTCCTGCGCATGATCTTGCCGGAAAACCGGTGGCCACTTTTCCGGATCATGCGCTAGCCGCCGCCCGAGAAGCCATGGCCGAACGAGCCGAAGCCGCCGCGGCTCACGCTGCTGTGGCCGGAATCGGACGACGTTCCCGACGAGGATTGGCTCGAGGAATCGCTGCTGAAGAAGCTCGATCGCGACGACCAGCGCGAGCTGCCGCTGCTCGAGGAGCTGCTCCTGCTGCTGCAATTGGTGCTCGCCTGCAGCGCCGGGTCCGTCCCGGGCGGAGCGGGCTCGCAATTCCCCGGCATCATCGTGTAGGCGGTGGTGCCGACCGCGAGCGTGCCCATCACCAGCAGCGCGACATGGCCGGAGCGCTTCACCGGCGATCGCACAGGCGGTGGCTCGCCGACCGGCCGGCGCTTGCCGAACTCCTTTTTGGAGGGTTTGTCGGCCATGTCAGTAGATCATGCAGGCGGCGTTCAAAAGGCCCGCGGCGAGCGAGGACAGGCCAAGCCAGATCGCCGGGGCAAGCTCGCCGGCAGAGATCCGCGCCGACAGGTTCGGCACCGGGACCTTCACGAGGAAGAACACGATGATCTGCACGATTAGCGCGATCGTCGCCCAGATCAGGCAGTCCAGCACATTGGCCGAATGCGCGATCGCGCTGACCAGCGGCGCCACGAAGCCGAGCAGGCTCAGCCCGAGCGCAATCGCCGCGGCCGGCTCGTTGTCGCGGATCAGCTGGAACTCGTTATGTGCCGTGATGCGGGTGTAGACGAACAGATACGCCACGATCGCGATCAGCCCGGTGCAGAAATAGACCAGGAAGGCGGGCAGGCCGGCAAGTGATTGCAGGATCATCGTTCCCCCATCGTGCAGCGACCATTCGTCGGCGGGGGAAGGATAGCGGTTCAAACGTTAAGAGAGAGGAGGCCGTAGCCGCGATGGTGGTGCACGTCTCCCGCTTGCGGGGCAGGTCGGCGCGAAGCGCCGGGTGGGGGTTCTCTCCACACAGGGATTGTCCCGATGTGGAGAAACCCTCTCCCCGGCCCTCTCCCGCAAGCGGGAGAGGGAGAAGACGTCCCAAAAAAACAAAACCCCGCCATTTGCGGCGGGGTCCAGGCTGGGAGGAGCAAGCCCGAAGGGGGCCTGCGACGTAAACCCAGGAGATCAGGCGGGAATGCGCTCTTCGTGCTCGTGCGGCTCGCGCAGCACGTAGCCGCGGCCCCACACGGTCTCGATGAAGTTGCGGCCCTCGGAGGCGTTGGCCAGCTTCTTGCGGAGCTTGCAGATGAAGACGTCGATGATCTTCAGCTCGGGCTCGTCCATGCCGCCATAGAGATGGTTGAGGAACATTTCCTTGGTCAGGGTCGTGCCCTTGCGGAGCGAGAGCAGCTCCAGCATCTGATATTCCTTGCCGGTCAGATGCACGCGCTGGCCGCCGACTTCCACCGTCTTGGTGTCGAGGTTGACGACGAGGTCGCCGGTCTGGATGACCGACTGGGCATGGCCCTTGGAGCGGCGCACGATCGCGTGGATGCGGGCCACCAGCTCGTCCTTGTGGAAGGGCTTGGTCATGTAGTCGTCGGCGCCGACGCCGAGACCCTTGACCTTGTCCTCGATGCCGGCGAGGCCGGAGAGGATCAGGATCGGTGTCTTGATCTTGGAGACCCGAAGCTGCTTGAGCACGTCGTAGCCGGACATGTCGGGCAGGTTGAGGTCGAGAAGGATAATGTCGTAATCGTATAATTTACCGAGATCGACGCCTTCTTCCCCCAAATCGGTCGTGTAGACGTTGAAGCTCTCAGACTTCAACATCAGCTCGATCGACTGCGCGACGGCGCTGTCATCTTCAATCAGCAAAACGCGCATGCCAGTTCCCCATAGTCGCCGCTCCTGGGCGTCAGGTCGGCCGCATTCGCGGCACTCAACAAAACGCCTTTGAACAACTGATTCGGATCCTGACAACAGATGGTTAACAAACTCTGATTCTGGAACGCAAGTCCCCCCGGTGCAATTTTTGTCGAATCGCCCTAAGGTCTTGCGCGTGAAGCAGCTTTCGTCACCCAGCTCCGTTCAAGTTCCACTTTAAGAGACGGGCCTAACCGACTCCCGAGACTCAGCCTTCTTCTGAAGGGGAGTCACGCTCAGTCACAAAGACAGTGACGCAATGATTAATGATGCGGGTAAACACGAAGTTAAGCTCCGTTCAGAAATATGGCGAAACTTAAGGTTTTCACCGTGAAGTCCCGGATGTCCAAGGCGCGCACCTTAATGAAGGCCCTCCGATGAAGGCTTTGGCCGAACAGATCGGCGACATCGACGGCGTCAATATTTACGGCCGCGTGGTCGGCGTCCGCGGCCTGATGGTCGAGGTGGCAGGACCTATTCACGCGATGTCGGTCGGCGCTCGGCTCGTGATCGAGACCGGCGCCAACCGTTCGATTCCCTGCGAGGTGATCGGCTTCTCCGGCAACAACGCTGTCGTGATGCCGTTCGCCGGCCTCGACGGCGTGCGCCGCGGCTGCAAGGCCGTCATCGCCAATGCCGCCAATCAAGTGCGGCCGTCAGCGGCCTGGCTCGGCCGCGTCGTCAATGCGCTGGGCGAGCCGATCGACGGCAAGGGGCCATTGCCGCAAGGCTCATCGCCGATGCCGTTCCGCAATACGCCGCCGCCGGCGCATTCGCGCAAGCGGGTCGGCGCGCCGCTCGATCTCGGCGTGCGCGCGATGAACACCTTTCTCACCTGCTGCCGCGGCCAGCGCATGGGCATCTTTGCAGGCTCCGGCGTCGGCAAATCGGTGCTGCTGTCGATGCTGGCGCGCAACGTCGATGCCGCGGTCAGCGTCATCGGGCTGATCGGCGAACGCGGCCGCGAGGTGCAGGAATTTTTGCAGGACGACCTCGGCGAGGAGGGCCTGGCGCGTTCGGTCGTGGTGGTCGCGACATCCGACGAGCCGGCGCTGATGCGCCGCCAGGCGGCGTATCTGACGCTCGCGGTCGCCGAATATTTTCGCGACGAGGACCAGGACGTACTCTGCCTGATGGACTCGGTGACGCGCTTTGCCATGGCCCAGCGCGAGATCGGCCTGTCCGCCGGCGAGCCGCCGACCGCCAAGGGCTACACGCCGACCGTCTTCACCGAGCTGCCGAAACTGTTGGAGCGGGCCGGGCCGGGTCTCGGCGAGGGCGCCATCACCGCGATCTTCACGGTGCTGGTCGACGGCGACGACCATAACGAACCGATCGCGGATGCGGTCCGCGGCATCCTGGACGGCCACATCGTGATGCAGCGCTCGATCGCCGAGCGCGGCCGCTATCCCGCGATCAACATCCTCAAATCCGTCTCCCGCACCATGCCGAAATCGGCCGATCCGCACTTCTGGCCCGTCATCCAGAAGGCGCGGGCGGTGATGGCGACCTATGCCGACATGGAGGAATTGATCCGTCTCGGCGCCTACCGGGCCGGCTCCAGCCCCGAAGTCGACGAGGCGATCCGCCTGCACGAGCCGCTGGAGGCCTTCCTGCGCCAGCGCAAGGACGAAAATGCATCACTGGCGGACGGCTACCGCCAGTTGGCGCAAATCCTCGGCAATTTGGAAACGGAACGCTAACTTTGTCCCGTCATCATCCCATCCCACAGAGTAGCAGAGCCGGTCTGGGCCCCCATCGGGCCCGTGGGGTGACCGGTATCGTCCCACGTGCAGCGGGGGGACTTCTGGGGAGTACGAGTCGATGAAGTCACGAGATACCCTCATTCGCCTGAAGAAGTTTCAGGTCGACGAAAAGCGCCGCCGGGTCACCCAGATCGAGACCATGATCGCCGACTTCCAGCGGATGTCGACCGATCTCGAGCGCGAGATCACGACCGAGCAGGAGCGTGCCGGGATCAACGATCCCTCGCACTTTGCCTATCCGACCTATGCCAAGGCTGCGATCCAGCGCCGCGAGAACCTGACCCGCTCGGCCGACGAGCTCAAGGGCCAGCTCGACGAAGCCAAGGCCGCGCTGGCCGAGGCCTTCGAGGAGCTGAAGAAGGTCGAGCTGCTCGACGAGCGCGACCAGGCCCGCGAACGCGCCGAAGAGAATGCCCGCGAGCAGGCCGACCTCGACAGCATCGGCCTGATGCGCGCCCGCATCGGCGCCGTCGCCTGAGCCGCTAGCAGCCAGATCGCCTTGGAATTTGCCAGGCCCGGACCGCAAGGTCCGGGTTTTTCGCATGTGCTGTCCACAGTGTGGCACCGCACCCCTTGGTGGTCGGCTTTGCCGCGCGCTATGGTGGTGCGGTGCCAGGGCTTGCGCGGAACGCGAGGGCCTGTTTGGGGGGCGGAATGCTGACGCCAGCAGAGCTGGTCGGGTTGATTGAGGCGGTGGCAAAGGGCGATCAGGGCGCGTTCGAGCGCCTCTACGCCGCCACGCGCGCGAAACTCTATGGCGTCGTGCTCCGTATCTTGCGCCGACAGGATCTCGCAGAGGAGGTTATTCAGGAGACCTACGTCAAGATCTGGAACAGCGCCGGCCGGTTCGATCCGGCGTTGTCGTCGCCGATCACGTGGATGGCCTCGATCGCGCGCAACCGTGCGATCGACATCGTGCGCAAGAAGTCGGAAGTCTCCATCGAGGAAGAGCCTCAGGCGATGGAGGTCGCGGCCGACAGCCCCGACCCGCTGGCGCGCCGGGAGATGACCGAAGAGTTGAAGCGGCTCTTGGAATGCGTCGGCCGGCTCGAGCCGGACCGTCAGCGGCTCGTGCTTCTCGCCTATTACAACGGCTGGAGCCGCGAGCAATTGGCGGAGAAATTCGCCGCTCCCGTCAACACGGTGAAGACGTGGCTCCGGCGCAGCATGTTGGATATCCGGGAATGCCTGGGATTGTGATGGCTTGATGATGAGGATGGTTCTGGACTGCAATTGATGGCTTACACGGAGGACCATATCGCGCTCGCCGCGGAATATGCGCTCGGCACCCTCGATGCCGATGAGCGCGCGCAGGTCGAGACCATGATGGCGGTGGACGAGGCATTCGCCGCGATCGTGCAGGCCTGGGCCTTCCGGCTCGGCGCGCTCAACCAGATGGTCGGTTCGGTCGAGCCGCGTCCGATCGTGTGGGAGAACATCAGGTCCGAGATCGCGCGCACGGCGCTTGCGCAGCAGCCGCCTGTTCTGGCCGAAATCGCGCCGCCACCCATCCCGCCGATCGAAACTGCGCCGCCAGAAGCGCCGTCGGAGCAGCCACCGCAACCGCAGCCGCAGCCTACCGAAGCAGGGCAGCCCGAGCCGATGCGCTCTGGGTCCGATGCGATTGCTGATATCGCGCCGGTCTTCATGCCGCAGATCCACGCACCCGATCCCGAGGTCGTCCGGACGCCGCAAGTGCCAATCGTCGACGATGGCAATGTGATTCGTCTCGAGGGTCGCGTGAAACGTTGGCGCTCGATCGCATCCGCCGTCGGCGCGCTTGCGGCCGCGCTGCTCGTCACGCTGTCGCTTCAGCTCTTCCTGCCCGATGCGCTGCCGGGGGCCTTGCGTCCCGCGCCGCGCATCCAGACGGTGGAAGTGAAGA
>NZ_JALBHA010000290.1:0-8252 GCF_023006445.1 Bradyrhizobium sp. SHOUNA76 | reverse complement strand
CTGACGGCGGCCGCGGCCGGCGGTCTGTTCCGATGTAACGAACCAGATCGGGCCGCGCTCGCCGGCCCTCGCCTGCTCGATCGCCTCGGTATTGGTCGAGCCGATCCGTTCGAACGCCGCGAGCTTATAGCCCGCGGCCGATGCGCGAGGACCGAGCGCGAAAGCCATCCTAGAACAGCGACTTTGCGGCGGCGGAAGCGACGCTCACCACCGGACCTGCGAACAGCGCAAACAGGATGTTGAACAGGCCCGCGACCGCCAGCACCGTCTTCACCTCAACGCGCACCGGATCGACCTGGCCGGCCGGCTCGTCGAAATACATCGTCTTGACGATGGTGAGGTAGTAGTAGGCGCCGACCACGCTGGTCAGCACGCCGATGACGGCGAGCGTGAACAGGTTCGCCTTGATGGCGGCGACGAAGACGTACCATTTGGCGAAGAAGCCGGCGAGCGGCGGGATGCCGGCCAGCGAGAACAGCAGCATCGCAAACATGAAGGCGAGCAGCGGATTGGTCCGCGACAGACCTGCGAAATCGCTGATCTGCTCGACGGCCTGGCCGTTGCGGCGCATCGCGAGGATGATCGAGAACGAGCCGAGCGTCATCGCGACATAGATCACGATGTACATCAGGACACCCTGCGCGCCCTCGACCGTGCCGGAGGCAAGGCCGACCAGCGCGAAGCCCATGTGGCCGATCGAGGAATAGGCCATCAGGCGTTTGATGTTGCTCTGGCCGATCGCGGCGAAGGAGCCGAGCGCCATCGAGGCGATCGCCACGAACACCAGGATCTGCTGCCACTGCGAGACGATGCCGGGGAATGCGGTCAGCGTGACGCGGGTGAACACGGCGAGCGCCGCCACCTTCGGCGCCGAGGCGAAGAAGGCGGTGACCGGGGTCGGCGCGCCCTCATACACGTCCGGCGTCCACATGTGGAACGGCACGGCCGAGACCTTGAAGCAGAGGCCGACAAGCAGGAAGACGAGGCCGAAGACGAGGCCGACATTCGAGACCGTCGCGGCCGCCGCGATGCCGGTGAAGCTGACGGTACCGGTGAAGCCGTAAATGAGCGAGGCGCCGTACAGCAGCATGCCCGAGGACAGCGCGCCGAGCACGAAATACTTCAAACCGGCTTCGGTCGACTTGGCGTTGTCGCGGTTCGAGGCCGCCACGACGTAGAGCGCCAGCGACATCAATTCGAGGCCGAGATAGAGCGAGATCAGGTCGCCGGCCGAGATCAGCACCATCATGCCGAGCGTCGAGAGCAGCACAAGGATGGCGTACTCGAAGATCCGCCGCGAGGGGTCGGAGAGGAACTCGGTCGACAGCACCAGTGTCACCGCCGAGCCGATCAGGGCCAGGATCTTCATGAATCGAGCGAAATCGTCGACGATGAAGCTGCCGCCGAAGGTCACATGCTTGCCCGCGGGCAGCATGTATTCGAGCACGCCGACCACGACCAGGAGCACGACCGCCAGCGAGGTGACGGTCTTGGTCGTCTCCTGCCCGCGATAGGCGCCGAGCATCAGGAGCGCCATGGCGCCGACCGCGAGCACGATCTCGGGCAGTACCGGCGCCAGTTGATAACCTGCAGTCTCAAAGCTCATGGCGATATCCTGACCTGCCCGATCACTGGAGCAGTGCGGCGGCCTTCACGGCCGTCACAGCGGTGTTGTAGTTGTTGACGAGTTGCTGGACCGAGGCGGCCGACATGTCGAGCACCGGCTTCGGATAGACGCCGAACAGGATCGTCAGCGCGATCATCGGGAACAGCGTCAGGCACTCCCGGAAGGTGAGATCCTTCATGCTCGCCAGCGACGGCTTGACCAGCGCCCCGAACACGACCTTGCGGTAGAGCCACAGCGCGTAGCACGCCGACAGGATCACGCCGAAGCTGGCGAAGAACGCCGTCGGGATCGAGACCTTGAAGGTGCCGAGCAGCGTCATGAACTCGCCGACGAAGCCGCTGGTGCCGGGCAGACCGACATTGGCCATGGTGAAGACCATGAAGGTCAGCGCGTAGAGCGGCATCCGGTTGACGAGGCCGCCATAGGCCGCGATCTCGCGGGTGTGCAGACGGTCGTAGACGACGCCGACGCAGAGGAACAGCGCGCCGGAGACGATGCCGTGCGAGATCATCTGGAACACGCCGCCGGCGACGCCCTGCATGGTGCCGGCGAAGATGCCCATGGTGACGAAGCCCATATGCGCCACGGACGAGTACGCGATCAGCTTCTTCATGTCCTCCTGCATCAGCGCCACCAGCGAGGTGTAGATGATGGCGATGGCCGAGAGCGTGAAGATCAGCGGCGCGAAGTCGTGCGAGGCCAGCGGGAACATCGGCAGCGAGAAGCGCAGGAAGCCGTAGCCGCCCATCTTCAGCAGGATCGCGGCCAGGACCACCGAGCCCGCGGTCGGCGCCTCGACGTGCGCGTCGGGAAGCCAGGTGTGCACCGGCCACATCGGCATCTTCACCGCAAACGAGGCGAAGAAGGCCAGCCACGCCCAGGTCTGCAACGACCGCGGCACGGCCGTGTGCATCAGGGTCGGGATGTCCGTGGTGCCGCCGTTCCAGTACAGCGCCATGATGGCGAGCAGCATCAAGACCGAGCCGAGCAGCGTGTAGAGGAAGAACTTGAACGACGCGTAGACCCGGCGCGGGCCGCCCCAGACGCCGATGATCAGGAACATCGGGATCAGGCCGCCCTCGAAGAACAGGTAGAACAGCACGAGATCCAGCGCCGAGAAGGTGCCGATCATCAGCGTTTCCAGGATCAGGAACGCCATCATGTATTCGCGGACGCGGTTGGTGATCGCCTTCCAGCTCGCGATGATGCAGAACGGCATCACCGCGGTGGTGAGGATCACCAGCGGCAGCGAGATGCCGTCGACGCCCATGTGGTAGGTGATGCCGGTCGCGAGCCAATTCGCCTTCTCGACGAACTGGAAGTCGGGATTGCTGGGGTCGAAGCGCATGACCAGGATTACCGACACCGCGAAGGTGATCAGCGTGGTCCAGAGCGCGATCCAGCGCGAATTGCGCCGGGCCGCTTCGTCATCGCCGCGGCTGAGATAGACGATCAGCGCGCCGACCAGGGGCAGGAACGTCGTGACCGAAAGAATGGGCCAGGTTATCATTTACTGGCCTCCAAAGCCGAACATGAACCAGGTGATCAGGCCGGCGGCGCCGATCAGCATGGCGAACGCGTAGTGATAGAGATAGCCGGTCTGGATCTTCACGACGTTGCGGGTGACGTCCAGCACGCGGGCGGAGACGCCGTCGGGGCCAAGACCGTCGATGATGAAGCCGTCGCCCTTCTTCCAGAGCTGGTAGCCGATCCACTTCGCCGGACGGACGAAGATGATGTCGTAGAGCTCGTCGAAGTACCATTTGTTGAGCAGGAACTGGTACAGCATCGGCTGTGTGTTCGCGAGCTCGACCGGCAGGTAAGGCCGGCGGATGTAGAACAGGTACGAGACGAGGAAGCCCAGCACCATCATCACCGTCGGCAGGAACGCGATGGTCTCGGGGATGTGGTGCATCTCCTCGATGATGTGCGGGTTCATCTTCACGGACTCGCGGAAGAACTCCTCGACGCCGTGACCGGCGAACAGCTCCTTGAACGGTAACCCTGCGACGAACGAGCCGACCGCGAGCACGCCGATCGGGATCAGGATCCAGAGCGGAGCCTCGTGCGCGGCCTCGTAATGATGCTCGTCATGCGGCTCGCCGTGGAAGGTCTTGAAAATCAGGCGCCAGGAGTAGAACGAGGTCAGGCCAGCCGCGACGACCGTCATCAGGAAGCCGTACACCCCGAACGGATTATGCGAGGCGTAGGCCGCTTCGATGATCGCGTCCTTGGAGAAGTAGCCGGCGGTGAGCGGGAAGCCGGTCAGCGCCAGGGTACCGACCACCATCACCGCGTAGGTGTAGGGGATCTTCTTCCAGAGGCCGCCCATGTTGCGGATGTCCTGCTCGTGGTGCATCGCGTAGATCACCGAGCCGGAGCCTAGGAACAGCAGCGCCTTGAAGAAGGCGTGCGTGAACAGATGGAACATGCCGACCGAATAGGCCCCTGCTCCCATCGCCACGAACATGTAGCCGAGCTGCGAACAGGTCGAGTAGGCGACGATGCGCTTGATGTCGTTCTGGACGAGGCCGACGGTCGCCGCAAAGAACGCCGTGGTGGCGCCGAAGAACATCACGACGGCCTGCGCATTCGGCGCGAGCTCGAACAGCGGCGACAGGCGCGCCACCATGAACACGCCCGCGGTGACCATGGTCGCGGCGTGGATCAGCGCGGAGACCGGGGTCGGGCCTTCCATCGCGTCCGGCAACCAGGTGTGCAGCAGGAACTGCGCCGACTTGCCCATCGCACCCATGAACAGGAGGAGACAGGTCAGGGTCAGCGCATCGGCATGCCAACCGAGGAAGTTGATGGTCTTGCCGGTCAGACCGGGCGCGGCATGGAAGATGGTCTCGAAATCGGTCGAGCCGGCCAGCATGAAGATCGCGAAGATGCCGAGCGCAAAACCGAAATCGCCGACGCGGTTGACCACGAAGGCCTTGATCGCCGCGGCGTTCGCCGACGGCTTCTGGTACCAGAACCCGATCAAGAGGTAGCTGGCGAGACCCACGCCTTCCCAGCCGAAGAACAGCTGCACGAGGTTGTCGGCCGTCACCAGCATCAGCATGGCGAAGGTGAACAGGCTGAGATAGCCGAAGAAGCGCGGCCGGTTCGGGTCCTCGTCCATGTAGCCGATGGAATAAAGGTGCACGAGCGAGGACACGGTGGTCACCACCACCAGCATCACGGCGGTGAGCGTGTCGACCCGTAGCGTCCACCAGACCTGGAGCTCGCCGGAGAAGATCCAGGGCAGCAGCTGGATCCTGTAGTCGTGGTGCATGAAGCCGACGTCGACCAGCGTCATCCAGGACAGCGCCGCCGAGACGAACAGCAGCCCGGTCGTGATCAGCTCGGCAGCGCGCGAGCCGGCCGCCGGCGGCTCGGAAACATGGTGGTCGTCATGGCCGTGATCGTCGTGACCATGGTCGTCATGGGCGGCCGCGGCATGCGCGTCGCCATGGCCGTGGTCCCCGTGATGCTCGACCTCGTCGCCCGAGGGGTTGCGGGCATGCGCGCCGGCCAGGGCGATGAGCCCTGCCAGAATGGCGCCCAGCAGAGGCAGAAAAACGATTGCCTGAACCATGACTGAGCTCAGCCCTTCATCAGATTGACGTCCTCAACCGCGATCGAGCCGCGGTTGCGGAAATAGACCACCAGGATGGCGAGACCGATCGCGGCTTCAGCGGCTGCGACGGTCAGCACCAAAAGTGCGAAGACCTGGCCGACGATGTCGCCGAGGAAGGTCGAGAACGCGACGAGGTTGATGTTGACCGAGAGCAGGATCAGTTCGATCGACATCAGGATGACGATGATGTTCTTGCGGTTCAGGAAGATGCCGAGGATGCCGAGCGTGAACAGGATCGCGCCGACCGCAAGATAATGTCCGAGCCCGATCGTCATTTCACCCACTCCGCCGCGTCGGCGTCCGAGAGCCCCTGCCCTGGCGCCACCTTGCGCATCGCCATCGCCATCTCGGGCGTGCGCGCGTTCTGAACGTTGATGTCCTGCCGCTTCACGCTCGCCTTGTGGCGCAGCGTCAGCACGATGGCGCCGATCATGGCGACCAGCAGCACCATGCCCGAGAGCTGGAAGTAGTGGATGTACTTCGTATAGAGCACGAGACCGAGCGCCTCGGTATTGGAGACGTTGGCCGGGATCGCCGCCGTGATCGTCTTGGCGACGCCGGGGTTGATGACCCAGAAGCCGACGGTGAGCAGCAGCTCGAACAGGAAGATGCCGCCGATCACGAGGCCGACCGGCAGGTACTCGATGAAGCCCTCGCGCAGCTCGAGGAAGTCGACGTCGAGCATCATGATCACGAACAGGAACAGCACCGCGACGGCGCCGACATAGACGACGATCAGGATCATCGCCAGGAATTCGGCGCCCATCAGCACGAACAGGCCGGAGGCGTTGACGAAGGCCAGGATCAGGTACAGCACGGAGTGCACGGGATTGCGCGAGACAATCACCATCACGGCCGAGGCGACGCAGACGCCGGCGAAGAGATAGAAGAACAGCGCGGGAAGGATCATCGGGCATTCCCCGTCATTCCGGGGCGCGGGCAAAGCCCGCGAACTACGATGCGCAATTGCGCATCGGAGAATCTAGAGGTTGTGGCGCGAGATTCCGGGTTCGCGCTTCGCGCGCCCCGGAATGACGAGAGGTTGGCGGGAAGGATCATGCCCTCACCTCACCGGTACGGCGCATCGAGCTCGATCGCTTTCGCGATCTCGCGTTCCCAGCGGTCGCCGTTGGCGAGCAGCTTGGCCTTGTCATAGAACAGTTCCTCGCGGGTCTCGGTCGCGAACTCGAAGTTCGGACCTTCGACGATGGCGTCGACCGGACAGGCCTCCTGGCAGAGGCCGCAATAGATGCACTTCACCATGTCGATGTCGTAGCGCACGGTACGGCGGGTGCCGTCGTTGCGGCGCGGGCCGGCCTCGATGGTGATGGCCTGCGCCGGACAGATCGCTTCGCACAGCTTGCAGGCGATGCAGCGTTCTTCGCCGTTCGGATAGCGGCGCAGCGCGTGCTCGCCGCGGAAGCGCGGCGAGATCGGGCCCTTCTCGAACGGATAGTTCAGCGTCGGCTTCGGCTGGAAGAAATAGCGCATGGCGAGGAAGAACGCCGAGACGAATTCCGACAGCAGAAGCGAGCGTGCAGTGGCGTTGATGTTGATACCCATGACGGCCCTCACTTCGGCGCGATGCCGGCGAAATGCAGCACGCCGGCCACCACGATCACCATCGCCAGCGACAGCGGCAGGAACACCTTCCAGCCGAGGCGCATCAATTGATCGTAGCGGTAGCGCGGCACGATCGCCTTTGCCATCGCGAACAGGAAGAACATGAAGAAGACTTTGAGCGAGAACCAAATGATCCCCGGCACCCAATTGAAGGGCGGCAGGTCCACCGGCGGCAGCCAGCCCCCGAGGAACAGGATCGTGGCCATCGCGCACATCGTGACGATCGCGACGTATTCGCCGAGCATGAACAGCAGATACGGCGTCGAGCCGTACTCGACCATGAAGCCGGCGACGAGCTCGGATTCCGCTTCGACGAGGTCGAAGGGCGGACGGTTGGTCTCCGCCAGCGCCGAGACGTAGAACACCACGAACATCGGGAACAGCGGCCATACGTACCAGTTCAGGATGGTGAGCTGCGGCAGCCCGATCAGGCTGGCAAGGCCGCGGACATGCTGGGCTTCGACCACCGCCGACAGGTTCAACGTGCCGGCGCAGAGCAGCACCGTGATGATGACGAAGCCGATCGAGACCTCGTAGGACACCATCTGCGCCGCCGAGCGCAGCGCGGCCAGGAACGGATACTTCGAGTTCGACGACCAGCCGGCCATGATGATGCCGTAGATCGACAGCGACGAGATCGCGAAGATGAAGAGGATGCCGACATTGATGTCGGAGATCACCCAGCCGAGATTGGTCGGGATGACCGCCCAGGCAGCCAGTGCGAGCACGCACGACACCAGTGGGGCCAGCAGGAACACGCCCTTGTTGGCGCCAGCCGGAATGATCGGCTCCTTCAGCACGAACTTGAGCAGGTCCGCGAAGGATTGCAGCAGGCCCCACGGGCCGACCACGTTCGGGCCGCGCCGGATCTGCACCGCCGCCCAGATCTTGCGGTCGGCGAGCAGGATGTAGGCGATCGCGACCAGGAGGACGACGAGCACGAGGACACTCTGCGCGACCATGATGATCAGCGGCCAGAGGAATCCGGTCCAGAATGCGCTTTCGAAAAATTCCATCAGATCACGCTCACTCCGCTGCGGTCAGCATATGCCCGGAGGCGAGGCGCGAGCATTCCGCCATCACGGCGGATGCACGCGCGATTGGGTTGGTCAGGTAGAAGTCCTCGACCAGCGGCTTGAACGGCGCCTTCTCCGGCGAGCCGCCCTTCCCCGCCAGCTTCTTGATCTGGTCGGTCGAACCGGCCTCGATCTGATCGAGACGGATCAGATGCGGCACGGCCTTGAACACCGCCTGGCGCAGGGCCGCAAGCGAGTCGTAGCCGAGCTTCTTGCCGAGCGCCTCCGACAGCGCGCGGACGATCGCCCAGTCCTCGCGGGCCTCGCCCGGCGGAAACGCGGCGCGGCCCGTCATCTGCAC
>NZ_JALBHA010000028.1:0-33739 GCF_023006445.1 Bradyrhizobium sp. SHOUNA76 | reverse complement strand
GGCGGCCAGCATCAGCCCGGTCGGGCCGCCGCCGGCAATCACGACGGCGTGCTCGCTCAGCACCGGGTTCCCCGCGCGGGTTCGCTCCGTGCGGCCGCGCGAACGGGAAGTGGGAAGCAGTACAGGCATGTCGTGACCCCTCGGCTTGTTGTTGGGTCGGGGGTTCTACGGCAGAGGCGGGGACTTGAAGCAAGCCCGTTGCGCACCACATATTGAGCTGGGAGGAGGGGCTTGCTCTTCCGCGTTCGCCGCGTTGACACGTCGGGCAACACACCGGCATAATGGCATCATCGAAATGGGTTTGGTTCGCCCCGCGCGGGAGATGCCCGCTGCGGGTTTTGTTTTGCAGATTCAGCGAATGCCGGCGGTTCGCTGCATGACGTCGGCGAGTTCCTCGAACGAGAACGGCTTCCGGATCATCGGCAGGCCGCCGCGCCGGGGCTCGCGACCCGACAGTTGCAGCACCTTCAGCTCCGGACGGACTCGCTTTGCCAGCTCCGCCAGTTCATGGCCATCCATGCCGGGCATGTTGATATCGGTGATGAGGATGGAGATCTCCTTGTACTGCTCGAGCCGGTCGAGTGCGTCCGGTCCGCTTTGGGCGCTGACCACCTCGCAGCCGAGATCTTCCAGCATACCGATGATCACATCGAGGACGGCAGGATCGTCATCAACGACCAGAACAGTGTGGCTCATCGCGCGTACGTTCCTTCCAACGAAGGAATCAACGCGCCGCCTGGCGGGTAGGTTCCGGCGCGCCTAATCGTCCTTCGACAAATCGCCAGGCTTTTCGGGAAGGTTGATTGTGCCGCCTTCGCCGTGCCCGAGATCGCGACCACTGTCCCGCGTCTCGCCGGAATCTTCGATGATCGGGTCCTGCGTGTCGCGCTTTTTGTCGCGGCGCGGCTCGTCTCCGGACTGCCTACGCGATGTCTGCTGTAACGTCCTCTTGGGTGTCATGGACCGATCCTCCCGATCGGCTAACTTTCGACGCGCCTGCAAGTTCGTTTGACACGTCGGGCAAAACACTGGCAGAATTGCATCATCGAAAGACGTTTGGTTCAGCCCGCGCGGAGAAGTCTGCAGCGGGCTTTTTCGTTCAACACAGCTTGTTTGACACAGGCTTTTTCAACAGAGGCTTGTTCAACACAGGCTCGTTCAATTTGGCTTTGACACGTCGGGCAACACACCGGCATGATGACAACATCGAGACGAGTTTGGTTCACCCGCGCGGACAACATCCGCCGCGGGTTTTTTCGTTTCGATTTCTGAATCGGACGGCGGCGGCGCATTGCGGCCACGCACTCGTCAAACTTGGAGCGCCGATCGGCGCGCCGCCGTCCGAACCATTGCTGGCCGTGCACGCGCGAACGTGCCGGCCCGCGGCGCTGGGCCTGTTGCTCGCGCCGCTGCGGTCTCCGGAGACACGGAGATAGGGTTCGCGCCCGAAACGATCGCGCTTCGTCACGCGATCTGCCGCGCATTTCTTTTTCGGGGAGAGACGATGACCGCCTATCTGATATCGCTCGCGTCTACGAGCCAGACAAGCTGATGGGCTATTGCGTGGCGCTCTACTTCGCAAAGCTCCTGGTCTGGGACAAGGTCCTTGGATTTGGCTCGACGGACGCTCTGGCGGGATTTGCGGCGATCACCGCCAACCTGGTCGTCTCATTCTACTTCGCCAAGCGCGGATTCGAGAACATTGCGAGGATCATCAAGCGGTGAAAATTCAAGACGAAGAGATTCGAGCCATTGTCGCACAGACACTGGCCGAGCAGCAAAGAGTTCAGCAGGAGAGCGTCGACGCGATCGTCTTGAAAGCGGTGGCATCAGTCCTGGCCTCGTTCGGGATCGAGGACGATGACCGCAAAGAGCTCAGAGCTGACTTCCAGCACCTGCGGCGCTGGCGAAAGAGCGTGGAACAGGCGCAGAGCTACACCTTCAAGGCGGTGATCACGGTGCTCGCGACTGGCCTGATGGGGGCGGTCTGGCTCGGTGTCAAAGTCGTGCTGGGCAAGTGAGCCTCCACCACCTCTGAGTCGCAGTGGATTACCCCCGCCAATAGGCTATCCCATGTACAGAATTCGGATCGTCGACGCGGACGATGACGAGACCGCCGAGATTCTCGGTGATCTGCATCGGCTGACATTCTTCGATGGGGCCGCCATGCCGCAATTCGATTTGGGGGCGTGGTGGATCGCCTACCGCGGTGATGACGCGGTCGCCTTCGCCGGCGTCGTGCCGTCGACGCATGCGCGGAACAGCGGATATTTCTGCCGGGTCGGGGTCTTGCAGCGGCACTGGGGAGGGGGACTTCAACTCAGGCTGATGCGAGCGGTCGAAGTGCGAGCGCGACGCCTCGGATGGGACAGCATCGTCTCCGATACGACGGACAATCCGGTATCTGCCAATAATTTCATCCGTGCGGGTTATCGGCTTCACGAGCCCGAATCGCCCTGGGCCTGGTCGCATACCCTTTATTGGCGAAAGTGGCTGCGCTGAACAATTGCATCGGGTTTTCCCGTCATGCGGAACGTGACTTTCGCAAGCTAGAATGGCTGCACGAGGCGCGCGTGCTTCCGACGCTCGGAAAATCTCTAACGGCCCGGCAGCTTGACGGCTGCCGGGCCGTTTCTGCATTTCGGGCCGATGCGAGCGCGGCACTTGCGAAGTTGGCGGCGCCGGGCTTTAAGTTTGCTCTTGCAGAAAATTCGGCGGCCATAAGCCGATGTGAGGGAGCACCATCAATGCCCAACAAGCCTCAATTGCCGGAACGTTCGCCGCGGGCGACGGGAGGGCTGACTGCGCTCGATGGTCTGCTGGTCGTCGATTTCACGCGTGTCGTCGCCGGCCCGGCCTGCACGCAGACACTCGCCGATTTCGGCGCGCACGTCATCAAGATCGAGAACCCCGACGGCGGCGACGACACGCGCGCCTATGAGCACGCCGAAATTGGCGGCGAAAGCGCGGCGTATCTCAGCCTGAACCGCAACAAGCGCGGCATTGCGCTCGATCTTTCGGTGCCGGAGGCCCGCGAGATCGCGCTGGATCTGATCCGCAAGGCGGATGTGGTCGTCGAGAACTTTTCCAGCGGGGTCATGAAGAAGTTCGGGCTCGATTATGAATCGGTCGCGCCGCTCAATCCGCGGCTGGTCTATTGCTCGATCTCCGCCTATGGGCGCTCCGGACCGTTCGCCTCGCGTCCCGGCTTCGATCCCATCACGCAGGCCGAGAGCGGCTTCATGTCGCTCAACGGATTTGCCGATGGCCCGGCGGTTCGTACCGGGCCGCCGATCGTGGACATGGCCACGGGGATGTCTGCCTGTAACGCCATCCTGATGGCGCTGCTGGCGCGGGACCGGCTCGGCCGCGGGCAACACGTCGAAGTCGCCTTGTTCGATATTGCGATGGGGATGACCGGCTTCTACGGCATGGCCTATCTCATCAACGGCGAAAATCCCGGCCGGTTCGGCAATTCGCCCAGCGGGTCTCCCACCGTCGGCGTCTATGAGGCCTCCGATGGGCCGCTCTATATGGCTTGCGCCAACGATCGGCTCTATCGCCGGCTCGTGGTCGAGGTGCTGAACCGGCCAGATCTCATCACCGATCCGCAGTTCGCCACGCGCAAGGCCCGCTCCGAGAACAAGGAGCTCCTGCGTGCGGCCATCGCGGAGGTCTTTGCCAGCGATACGCTCGAGAACTGGATGGCGAAGATGAAACAGGCCAATATTCCGGTCGGCTATCTCCGGACGGTGGAGGAGGGGTTCAACGCACCCGAAGCTCGCGAGCGCCATCGCTTGAACCGGATTCCGCACCGTAAAGCGGAGTGGGTGCCCAACATCGAGCCGCCGATCACCATGAGCCTCACCGGTGCGGTCGATCCCGTTGCAGCCCCCCTGTTAGGTGAGCATACCGAGGATGTCCTGCGTGATATGCTCGGCCATGACGAGCGTCGGATCACGGAGTTTGCCCGGAAGGGTGTCTTTGGCTCGGGTAAACCCCCTGCGCCCGGTTGAACCTCCGCGGTCAGTCCTCATGGCGCCCGGCATGCGAATTGATGCGTCGCGATGCCAATTGCATTGGCTTGATTTGACGATGGCGCGGCCGCATAAATGCGTGAAAGCGAGGGACACGAATGGCGCCTGGTCGAAAGCCGAGCATGGGTCAGCCCACCGGGGCGGACGCCGGCGAGCACGCTCATGAGGCGATGATCGCGAAGGCTCGGGCCCTAGTGCCGCAACTACGAGAGCGGGCGGCGCGAACCGAGGAGCTGCGGCATCTGCCGTTAGAAACCGAGAGGGATCTCCACGACGCTGGTCTGTTCCGGATGCTCCAACCGGCGCGGGTTGGCGGCGCCGAGCTCGACTACGTCGCTCTCGTCGACTGCGCAGAGCTGCTTGGACAAGCCGATGCGTCGGTTGCCTGGAATCTCGCCAATCTGGCGAGCCATCACTGGATGCTCGGCATGTTCGAGCAGAAGGCACAGGATCTGGTCTGGGGCCGCGATCCAGACGCGCTGATCGCGTCCTCGTTCATCTTTCCCGCCGGACGCGCAACGAAAGTCGAGGGCGGATACCGGCTGCACGGCAGCTGGCCGTTCTCCTCGGGCGTTGCCTCCTGCGAATGGAATATGCTGGCAAGCGTTGTCTACTCCGAAGACGAGGCGGACGGCATCGAGTATCGGATCTTTCTGCTGCCGAAGGGCGACTACAAGGTGTTGGATACCTGGAATGTCGCGGGACTGCGTGGGACGGGGTCTTGCGACGTGGAGGTCAGGGATGCCTTCGTGGCCGACCATATGACCGTCGCCGTCGGTGAGCTCTCAGGCGGTCCGACGCCGGGAAGCAAGGTCAATCCAAATCCACTGTATGCGCTGCCCGTGTTTTCGTTGTTTCCATACGTCCTCTCCGGCGTCGCCCTGGGAAATGCGCAGGCCTGCCTCGACGATTACATCGAGGTCGCTCGTCACCGGATTTCGACTTATAACCGCGCCAAGCTGAGCGATTTTCAAAGCACTCAGATCAAGATCGCGGAAGCCGCGGCGAAGATCGACGCCGCACGCCTGATCATGCGGTCGGCGTGCCTCGATGCCATGGAGGACGCGCGGCGCGGTCACATCCCCGACATGGCGACCAAGACCCGATATCGTCGCGACGGATCTTTTTCGGTGAACCTGTGTACGGACGCGGTGTCGATGCTGTTTGCCGCGAGCGGCGCGCGCGGCCTGTTCACGACCGGTGTGTTGCAGCGGCAGTTCCGCGATGCTCACGCGATCAATTCGCATCTCGCATTCAACTTCGATGCGGCCGGGACCAACTATGGACGCGTGGCGCTGGGTCTGCCGTCCGAGAATCTCACGTTGTGAGGCCGGCTGATGAATGATCTGCCGAAGCAGCCGCGCGTTCCTGATCCCGCCAACGAGTTCGCGAGCGATAGCTCGCAGATCGATCCCCGCGACTTTCGCAACGCCCTCGGAACCTATGCAACGGGCGTGACGATCATCACGGCCGCAGCGCCTGACGGCAAGCCCTACGGGCTGACATGCAATTCGTTTGCCTCGGTTTCGCTGAATCCTCCGCTGGTCCTGTGGAGCCTGGTCGTCTATTCCTCGAGTCTGACCATCTTCCAGAACGCCAGTCATTTCACGGTCAACGTGCTTGGCGCTTCGCAGCAGGCGCTTGCGAGCAAATTCGCCAAGTCGTCGGACGACAAGTTCACCGATGTGGACTGGACGCCGGGCCTCGGCGGGGCGCCGGTGCTTGCGGAGAGCGTCGCCAACTTTCAATGCCGCTCCGTGAATCGCTATTATGGCGGTGACCACGTGATTTTTCTCGGCGCTGTCGAGGCCTATACCTACAATACGCAGGAGCCGCTGCTTTTCGCGCAAGGGGCGTTCGGCCGATTTCTCGCGGACGACGAGCGCAAGAAGACGCCTTAGCGTGCTCAGGTCGCGCTCGATGGCTTAGCGCTCTGCCGCTGAAAGCTTGTAAAGCTCCAGCGCGTCCGCTTCCGCGCCGCGCGTGGCCTTGGCCAACCTGAAAAGTTGCCCCGCAAGCGAGGCCATCGGCACTGGCGTCGACGTCGCCCGTGCGACGTCGGCAACCGTATCGAGATCCTTGAGCATCGTGGCAATGTGGCCGAGCGGCGGGGAGTGAATGCCCTGGACCATTCGCGGCACGAACAGCTGAAGCGGGATGGAATCCGCAAAGCCGCCGGCGAGCGCTTCAGGTATTCGGTTGGCGTCAATTCCGGCGTTGACAGCCAGGCGCGTGGCCTCCGCGAGGACGGCCATCGCGCAGCCGACGATGACCTGATTGCAGAGTTTTGTGGTCTGACCGGCCCCGATGGGACCCATGTGGGTGAATCTGCGCGCCATGGCCAGAACGTAGGGCCGCACCCTCTCGATGTCGGCCGCTTCTCCACCCGCCATGATGGCGAGTGTGCCTTCCTCGGCGCCCTTCGTCCCGCCGGAAACCGGTGCATCGATCCAGCCAGCGCCATTGGCGTCTTTCAGTCGCTTTGCGAGGTCGCGTGCGGCGTCGGGATGTATCGACGAGAAGTCGACGACAAGCTTGCCTGCGCCGGGCGCCGCTGCCAGCCCCTCGGGACCGAAGATCACCTCTTCGACCGCCGCCGCATCGGTCACGCACATGAAGGAGATATCTGAGTTCACCAGGAGATCGCGCGGCGTGACTGCGCGCTTGGCACCGGCTTCGATGAGCGGAGCCACCTTGCCCTCCGAACGGTTCCAAACAGTGACCTGATAGCCGGCCTTGAGCAGGCGCCGGGTCATCGGCGTTCCCATCAGCCCCAGGCCGAGATAACCAAGCCTCTCGACGCCTTGCGGGTTCGCCTTGCTCGCATCAGCCATAGGTTGCCTCCTTCTGTCGCAGCGCAACGTCGCTTTACCATACATTGCGCGCCTAACGGCGAAACCGCCCGGCTCGCATGGCTTGCCTGATTGTTTGAACCATGAAACATTTGAGGCGGTCGGGTTGGGTGGCGCCGGTCGGCGCCGGAGCAGCGGAGTGGGCACGATGCGAACCGTTTCGAAGTGGATCCTGGCTTTGGGGACGGCGGCCGCGGTGAGCGCGGCGGCGAGCCCATCGCGGGCGCAGCAGACGATCCGGGTCGGCTGGACGATTCCAGCCGAGGAATCCAAATACTGGATGATGCGCCGTCCGGCTGAGTTTCCCAATCTCGGCAAGACCTACAATATCGAATGGACCCAGTTTCAAGGCACCGCGCCGATGACGCAGGCCTTGGCAGCCGGCGCGCTGGACTGCGCGACGCAGGCGCCCTTGTCGCTCTCCAATGGCGTGGTCGGCGGCAATCTCAAAGCCTACATCGTTGCGCAGCACGTGTTCGAGAAGCCTGGCGGTTTCTCGGTCTATTGGGCCGTCAAGGATGACTCGCCCATCAAGACGATCGCCGATCTCAAGGGCAAGACGGTCGGCATTTCCGTGATCGGTGGCGGCACGCAAGGGCCGTTTAATCTGCTCCTGAAGCAGAATGGTGTCGATCCGACCAAGGATATCAAGCTGGTCGAGGTCGGCTTTGCAGTCTCCGAGGACGCGCTGCGGCAGGGCCGCGTCGATGCGGTCAACATGAATCAGCCGTTTGCTGCGCGCGCGGAAGCGAAGGGCGGCACCAGGAAGCTGTTCTCCCTGTCGGAGGCCATGCCGAACATCGTGCACATCCTGGAAGCCTGCCGCGCCGATTTCGTCGACAAGAACCCGGAGCTGGTCAAGGCCTATGTCCGCGATATCACCTCGGGCATGAAGAAGGCGCTGGCGAACCGCGAGGAGACGCTGAAGGTCGTCAATGAAGTGCTGAAGGCGCCTATTCCGGTGCTCGAGACCTACCTGCTCAAGGACAACGATTTCGGCCGTGATCCAGGCGCAGCGCCGAACTTCCCCGCGATCCAGAAGATGCTGGACATCTACGCGGAGACCGGAATGCTGCCGAAACTGGACGTCGCGCAGTTCAAGCATCCGACGATCGTCGCTCCGCTTGAATAGACGACCGAGCGGGCGATCCGGCCGAGGATTATCGCGGCGTCCCGGATCCTCCGGGATGAGGCACGAAAAGATGCACGTATGAAGAAGTTGCGATCGCGAGTCACGACAGACGGCCTCGACCGGGCCCCGCACCGGGCCTTCATGCGTGCAATGGGGCTCGACGACGCTGCGATTGCGAAGCCGATGGTGGGCGTCGTCAGCATGAAGGGCGAGCAGACGCCCTGCAATATGACCCACGACTTCCAGGTGGCCGCTGCCAAGACCGGCATCGAGGAGGCCGGCGGCACACCCCGCGAATTCTCGACCGTGTCGGTTTCCGACGGCATCAGCATGAACCACGAGGGAATGAAGTTCTCGCTGTTTTCGCGTGAACTGATCGCCGACTCGATCGAGGCCGTCGTTCATGGTCTGGCTTATGACGCGCTGATCGGATACGGCGGATGCGACAAGACACTTCCCGGCGTGATGATGGGCATGGTTCGTTGCAACGTGCCGTCTATCTTCATCTATGGCGGCAGCTCGCTGCCGGGCCGCGTTGATGGGCGTACGCTGACGGTGCTCGACTCCTATGAGGCCGTCGGCAGCTTCATGACCGGAGAGATCGACGGCGCCACGCTCGAGCGGATCGAGCGCGCCTGCCTGCCGACGATCGGCGCGTGCGCCGGTCAGTTCACCGCGAATACCATGGGAATGGTCTCGGAGGCGATGGGACTGACCATCCCCAACGTCTCGATGGTGCCCGGAGTCTATGCCGAGCGCGCGCAGATCTCGCGGCGCGCTGGACGCTTGATCATGGGGATGCTGGAACGCGGCGGGCCGTTGCCTCGCGACATCGTGACGCGGAAATCCCTCGAGAACGGCGCGGCGATCGTTGCGGCGACGGGCGGCTCGACCAACGCCGCGCTGCATCTGCCGGCAATCGCGAACGAAGCCGGCATTGCATTCGGGATCGACGATGTGGGCGAGGTCTTTGCCCGGACGCCGCTGATCGGAAATCTGCGGCCCGGTGGCAAATACACGGCAAAGGACGTCTACGACATCGGCGGCGCCGCTGTGGTCATTCGAGAGCTGATCGCGAGCGGTCGTATTGATGGTAGCTGCATCACCATTACGGGCCGCACGCTTGCTGAAGAATACGGCGCGGCGAACGCGCCGGACGGGGAGGTGGTTTACGCGTCTAGCGCGCCGATCATGCCTGACGGAGGCGTCGCGGTTCTGAAGGGAAATCTCTGCCCCGATGGCGCGGTGATCAAGGTCGCTGGTCTGAAGAGCCAGTTCTTCGAAGGCGTCGCGCGCGTGTTCGAAGATGAGGAAGCTTGCGTCAAAGCTGTTCGTGATCGCAGCTACAAGGCAGGCGAGGTTCTCGTGATCCGCAATGAGGGGCCGGTCGGCGGCCCCGGCATGCGTGAGATGCTCGGCGTCACTGCGCTGATCTACGGGCAGGGCATGGGCGAAAAGGTGGCGCTGATCACCGATGGACGGTTCTCCGGCGCGACCCGCGGCATGTGCATCGGCTACGTGGCTCCCGAAGCATTTGTCGGCGGTCCGCTGGCGCTCGTCCGCGACGGTGACAGGATCCGGATTGATGCGCCAAACCGGCGGATGGATCTGCTGCTCGATGAGCAGGAACTCAGCGCGCGGCGTCGGGATTGGAAGCAGCGTCCGCCGCGTCATCGTGCAGGTGCGCTTGCTAAATATGCGCGACTGGTTGGGCAGGCGCCCGGCGGAGCTGTTACGCATCAAGGCCCGGCAGAATGGCCGTGGTTCGAATGACGCATCGCACAGGTGCGAAAACGATCGCCTGTCTGGCAGGCTTCTTGCTAAGCCCGTGCCTCACGGTGAGGCGAGCGACGGGATGACGGTAGTGCCTGCGAGATCGAGCGAATGGGTGAGACCGGTGACATCACGAGAGCCGGCTTCTGCGATCATCGAGATCGACCGCGTCTCGCAGGTCTTTCAGACATCGGCGCGCAAGGATCATGTGGCGCTTTCGGACATCTCGCTGACGATCGAGGAGGGAGCCTTCGTCTCCATCCTTGGTCCGTCCGGTTGCGGCAAGTCGACACTGCTTTATATCGTCGGCGGTTTTGTCAGCCCGACCAACGGCACGGCGAAGATCAAGGGCCATGCGATCACGGGGCCTGGTCCGGATCGCGGACCGGTGTTCCAGGAGTTTGCCCTGTTCCCCTGGAAGACCGTGCTGGGCAATGTGATGTACGGCCCGCGGCAGCAAGGTGTACGCGCCGCCGAGGCGGAAGCGCAGAGCCGGACCTTGATCGAGATGGTCGGCCTCAAGGGCTTTGAGAATTTCTACCCCAAGGAATTGTCGGGCGGCATGAAGCAGCGCGTCGCGCTGGCGCGGACGCTCGCCTACCATCCTGAGGTCCTGCTGATGGACGAACCGTTCGGTGCGCTCGACGCGCACACGAGGACGCGCCTGCAGAACGATCTTCTCAACATCTGGGAGCGTGACCGCAAAACGGTGTTGTTTGTCACCCATTCGGTCGACGAGGCCGTCTTTCTCTCCGACAAGGTCGTGATGATGTCGAAATCGCCCGGCCGCATCCGGCAAGTGATCGACATCGATCTGCCGCGTCCGCGCCGCCGCAACGAGCTGTTGCTCGACCCGGGTTATCAGAAGTACGTCGTCGACATCGAGCGAATGTTCGATGAAGACGACGAAGGCGGTCCTATCTCATGATGTCGCCGGCCGCCTTGATCAGACGGGGCGCTCCGGTGCTGGCCTGCATCGGATTGCTGGCGGTGTGGCAGGTCGCCTCGCTTGCGCTGAAGAACGACAGCTTCCCGACGGCCATCGAGGCAATCCGGGCAATTCCCGATATCCTCGGCGATAAAGAATCGCTGATCAACATCCTGGCCTCGCTTCGCCGCATGGCGATCGGGCTCGGTGTGGCGGTGCTGGTTTCGATTCCGCTGGGCCTGCTGATGGGGCGCAGCCGGGGCGTTGCTGCTTTTTTCAATCCACTCTTGATGGTGATTTATCCGGTGCCGAAGGCCGCCTTGATGCCGATCATCATGCTTTGGCTGGGCGTCGGCGACGTCACCAAGACATTGGTGATCTTCCTGGGCGTCAGCCTCCCCGTGATTTATCACAGCTTTGAAGGCGCAAAGGCGGTCGAAGAGAAGATGCTGTGGTCGGGAGCCGCGATGGGGCTTTCACCCGCACAACGCCTGGTGCGCATCGTGTTACCCGCGGCGCTGCCGGAAATCCTGACTGGATGCCGCACTGGATTGGTGCTGGCGCTGATCACGATGATCACCAGCGAGATGATCGCCCGTCAGTCGGGCGCCGGCAACATCCTGTTCAATGCGCTCGACATGGGCCAGTATGATACCGTCTTTGCGATGATCATCATCGTGGGTGCGATGGGAATCTGCATCGACGCGATTTTCGAAAGGGTTCGTGCCAGACTGGTGCGCTGGTCCGAGCCTCAGTTCGACATGCCGCTGAGCTTCTCGTGATGTCGCGCTTTCTCTCCGCAAACGTCCTTCTTGGGATTGCCCCGATCGTGCTGATCGTCGCGTTGTGGCAAGGCCTGGTGTCGTTCGGCTTCGCGCCCGCGGTCCTGCTGCCGCCGCCGGGCTTCGTCTTCAGCCGGCTGCTCCAGCAACTCGTGACGTGGACGTTTCAGCAGGAGATCGCGGCAACACTGATCCGGCTGTTTGCAGGGTTCGCGATTGCGGTCGTGCTGGGTGTCAGTATCGGCATTGCCGCCGCCGCCAGTCCCGCCATCAACGCCGTGGTTCGGCCGATCGTTCGCGTATTGGCGCCACTGCCCAAGGTTGCGCTCTATCCGGCACTCCTGCTTTTGCTCGGCTTCGGCCACGGGTCGAAGATCACATTGGTGGCTGCCGATGCACTTTTCCCTATTCTATTGTCCACCTACTACGGCGCGTCGACCGTCGAACAGAAGCTGATCTGGTCGGCGATGGCGGCGGGAACGCCACGCACCGAAATCCTCTTCAAGGTGGTGCTGCCGGCGGCGATGCCGTCGATCCTGACTGGATGCCGGATCGGGCTTGTCATTTCCTGCATCGTGGTGTTTCTGGCCGAGATGATCACGTCGACAGACGGGTTGGGGCACGCGCTCGTGACCGCGGCGCGAACCTTCCAGGCCGTCGACATGTTCGTGCCGCTGATCACGATCTCGCTGCTGGGGTTGATCCTGAACGGCCTGCTCGGGGCGCTGCGCACGTATCTGCTACGGGGCTTTCCCGAAGCGTGAACTGACCAAGAAGAAACCAGACGACCGGGAGTGAACACCATGCTGGCTGATCGCATCGAGGCAAAATGGATCGACGCATTTTGCGAGATCTTTGAACGCTGCGCCGTCAAGGCCGGCGATACCGCGGCGATCCTCTCGGAAACCCAATCGCGTGCGCTGAACGTGCATCTGGCTGAACTCGCGCTGCTGCGGATGGGCGCGCGGCCGTTTCATGTGGTGATGCCGACACCGCGCAACCGCAATATCGTGCCGGTGCGCTCGACGGGCGCGAGCGAGGCGATCCAGCGCCTTGGCCCGGTCATCACCGCGCTGCAGCAGGCCGGCTTTGTGGTGGATTGCACCCTTGAGGGCCTGATGCACGCGGTGGAGACGCCCGAGATATTGAAGGCCGGCGCGCGGATCCTGGTGATCTCCAACGAGCATCCCGAAGCGCTGGAGAGGATGGTGCCGGATTCCGCGCTTGAGAAGCGTGTTCGTGCAGCGGCCAAGATGTTGCGCGGGACCAAGCGGATGCGGGTGACGTCGAAGGCGGGCACGGCGCTCGATGTCGATATGGTCGGCGCGTCCACTGTCGGCGTGTGGGGCTGGACCGACAAGCCCGGCACGCTGGCGCATTGGCCGGGTGGCATCGTCGTCAGCTTTCCCAAGAGCGGAACGATCAATGGCACGCTGGTGATGGCGCCCGGGGACATCAATCTCACCTTCAAGCGCTACCTGACGTCGCCCGTGAAGATGACCTTGAAGGACGACTATGTCGTCGAGCTGGAAGGCGAGGGCACGGATGCCGCGATGATGCGCGCCTATCTTGCCGCCTGGGGCGATCGTGAGGCCTACGCCGTCTCGCATGTCGGCTTTGGCATGAACCCCGGTGCGCGCTATGAAGCGCTGTCGATGTATGACCAGCGCGACACCAACGGTACCGAGATTCGCGCCGTCTCCGGCAATTTCCTGTTCTCGACCGGCGCGAACGAATTCGCCGGCCGCTACACGGCCGGGCATTTCGACCTGCCGATGATGGGGACGACGATCGAGCTCGACGGCGTTGCCGTGGTCCGGGAGGGCGTGCTCCAGGACGTCTTTGGCTAGTTGCTGTCGAGCACCGGGGGGCGCGCCAGTCCGAAGTGACGAAGCAGATCGACCATCGCCTGCAGCCGCTTCGCGCGATAGGCGTCGACGTCCATGCCGGAATAGTCGAGAAAGCCTGCGCCCGTGCGCAGGCCGATCCGGCCTTCGTGCATATTGCGGGAAATGACGTCCGGCGCTCGATAGCGCTCGCTGCCGAGCGCGCCTTCGAGATACCGGCTCGCGTAGTACAGGATGTCGCCGCCACCCCAGTCGATGAATTCGAGCAGTCCGAGTACGGCGTAGCGGAAGCCGAAGCCGTAGCGGATCGCCTTGTCGATTTCCTCGGCGCTGGCGACGCCTTCCTCGACCATGCGCGCGGCCTCGTTCATCGCGAGCGCCTGGATGCGCGGAACGATGAAGCCGGGCGTTGCCGCGCAGACGACCGGCATCTTGCCGATGCCTTCGAGCAGAGCTTTGACTTCGTCGATAATGGCGGGATCGGTGGCTTTGCCGGGCGAAACCTCGACCAGCGGAATCAGATAGGCCGGGTTGAGCCAGTGCACGTTGAGGAAGCGGCGGGGATTCACGATCGCGCCGGATAGATCGTCGACGAGAATGGTCGACGTCGTCGAGGCGATGATCGTGTCTGCGCGGACCTGCCTTGAGGCTTCTCCCAGCACCTCGCGCTTGAGTTCGACGACTTCAGGGACGCCCTCGAAGACGATCCCGGCGTCGGATAGCGCTTCACCGCTTTCGCCGGCCGACACCACCGAGACCCGCGCGATCAGCGGATCGACATCCGCTTCGGTCAGCAGTCCCAGCTTCGACAGGCTGGCAAAGGTCTTGCCGACTTCGCCCAGCGCGTCCGCTTCCAGCTTGGCGAACTCCTCCGCGGAACGTAGCTTGACGTCGATCATCGTGACCCTGTGTCCCGCATAAGCGAACGCGACGGCGATGCCGCGCCCCATGCGGCCGGCCCCCAGACAGGCGATATTGACGCGATTGGTCATCGATCAGAATCCATTGCGAAGCAGCGTCTGCAATTCAGCCTTGCTGAGATTGTCGAGCCCCAGCGTCTTCAGCGTTCGGCCACCTCGCGCAAAATCCTCGCCGCAGACCGCGCCGCCGATCGACAGGAACGCTTTGGCCAGGGGTGTGGGCACGCCAGCCAGGCCGGCGACGGACACCAGCAGAGACAACCCAAGCCGCAAATCCTCACGCATGTAGCGGTGCTCGGTCAGCACGATTCGTTCACGCCAGTCGCCGGATTCGGTCAGCCGGTCGTGTGACCCGCGGCCATACATCCAGATCTCGCCTTCCCTGGCGTAGTGATGAGCGAGCGGGAAATGCGGCGCGCCATACCCGAGCGCCTCGCGCACGGCGATCCTTTCGGCGTCGAGTGCATCCGTGACCCGGCGGATCGCGCCCTGCGTACCTTCCTTGTGAATGTCCCAGCGCTCGAAATGCTCGATTGGACCGGCGTTCATCACAATCAACGGCGGGTGGATGATGGGTCCTGCATTCATCAGCGCTCCGGACAGCGCGTCTCCACACGGTTCGATTACGTCCGGGAAAGCGCGTCCGATGACTTCAAGTGCATGGGGCACCTGATCGAGCGGGAACACACCGACCGGAAGCCGCTTGGCGCGAATGGTGATCGCGACCTCGAATGGTCCGTGCTTGCGGGTGAGCCATGGCAGTGTGCCGGTTTCGGCAAAGCTCGCCTTGGCCTGGTTCCCGGCATCCCGCGCAGCCTGCGCGAAGATCATTGAGCCGAATGTCGCCGGCGGCAAGAATACGACCTGGCCGTCCCGCAAATGCGGCGCGAGCAGGCGAGCGATATCTGCTTGCGCGAAGGCAGGAGCGGGGCACAGGATCAGCTCCGTGCCATCGACGGCCTCGGCGATATCGGTCGTGACCAGCGCGAGCGTCACGTCGTGGCGGCCGTTGTGATCCCTCACCAGGATGCGCGAGCCCGCGGCGCGATGCGCGGCGACCTGATCGGCATCGCGGCGCCACAGCCGGACCTCATGCCCCGACAGCGCAAAATCGCCTGCAGCCGCGAAAGAGCCGTTTCCCCCACCGAGAACCGCAATCTTCAAGATGCTTCTCCTTGCGCGCCGGACTGCGCATCAAGTTGCTTCAGCAGGAAATGCTGGACCTTGCCCAGCGCCGTGCGCGGCAGGTCGGTAACGAAGACGATGTCGCGCGGCACCTTGTAGCGGGCGAGTTGCGCCTGGAGATGGGCTGTCAGTTCGTTCGCTTCGAGCCGGCAGCCGGATCGGGGGATGACATAGGCGATCGGCACCTCGTCCCAGCGCGGGTCCGGCCGACCGATCACGGCGCATTCGCTGACATCGGGGTGCTCGAGCAGGACGCGCTCGACCTCCGCCGGGTAAACGTTCTCGCCCCCCGAAATGATCATGTTCTTCTTGCGGTCGCGCACCCAGAAATAGCCGTCGGCGTCGCACAAGCCGATATCGCCGGTGCGATACCAGCCGTCGTGCAATGCGTCGCGCGTGGCGGCATCGTTACCCCAATATTCGAAGAACACGTTGGCCCCGCGCACCGCGATCTCGCCCGGCGTGCCCGGCGGCACCTCGCTGCCTGCGTGATCGATCACCTTCGCTTCGCAGCACAGGCCGGCGAGGCCGGTCGATCCCGCGCGCGAAAGATCGCCGCCGAGCCGCGTATAGACCGCGATGGGGCAGGTTTCCGTCGAACCGTAGACCTGAAGCACCGGGACGTCGCGGGCGAGGAAACGCTCGATCAGGTGCGGAGGCACGATGGTCGAGCCGGTGGCGACGGCCTTGAGCGACGAAAGATCCGCGGTCGCCCAGGCGGGATGCTCGCTCACCGCCTGGATGATCGCAGGTACCATCACGGTGAGCGTCGGCCGTTCCTGTTCGATGGCCGCAAGGGCAGTTTCCGGCGCAAAACGCGCGTGGACCGTGACGGTCGCGCCAAGCTGCAGCGCCGGTGTCGTCTGGATATTGAGGCCGCCGACGTGGAAGAATGGCAGCACGGTCAGCACGTGGTCATCGGCCGTCATGTTGTGCATGTGCTGGCTCATGACGCCGTTCCAGAACAGCGCCTCCTGGCGCAGCACCGCGCCTTTCGGCCGCCCGGTTGTCCCTGATGTGTAGACGATGAGCAGCGGGCAGGAGAGATCGGTGTGCGGGTTGCGGCTGGTGCCGTCGCTGCGCGTCAGCAGGCTTTCTAATGTCGTGCCGCGAGGCGGCGCAAAGTCGAGGCCGACGATCGCCGTCCCCGGCGCGGTCCGCCCAAGCTCGGAAATAACGCCCTCAAAGGCCTGCTCGAGCACCAGCACCTTGGCGCCCGCATCATTGAGAATGAAGAGTTGTTCGGCGACGGCGAGGCGCCAGTTCATCGGCACCAGCATCGCGCCAAGCCGCGCGCAGGCATAAAGCAGAACCAGATAGTCCGGCCGGTTCAGACTGAGGATGGCGACGCGGTCGCCGCGGCCGACGCCGAGCTCTTGCTTCAACGCCGTCGCGGTCCGCTCGATGCGCGCGGCGAACGCCGCATAGCTCAGCCGTTCCCTTTCGAAGGCAATGGCCGTCTTGTCTGGCGCGAACGCCGCGTTGCGATCGATCAGACTGCAAAGGTCCACAATCAGTCGTCCGTCTCGCCGGCCTCGTACAGCGCCTCGCGTCCGATCCGGTCGAGGCACAATTCGGCGGTCCAGGGCAGCATCAGCGAGCCGCAGCGGCTGTCGCGATAGATCCGCTCCAGCGGCAGCGAGCGAAGCATGGCCTGACCGCCGCAGGTGCGGATCGCGAGCGCGGCGAGTTCGTTGGCACCCTCCATCACCGAATATTGCGCGGCATAGGCCCGTAGCACCTGCTCCTTGCTCGGATTGGCGCAGGCCTCGGTGACGGCTTGGAACCAGATCGCCTTGATCTGTTCGAGCTTGATCTGCATCTGCGCGACCGCGATCTGCTTGGTCGGGTACATCCGCCGCTTGACCGGCGGCATGCCCGGCACTTCGCCGCGCAAGTATCGCACGGTGAAATCATAGGCGGCTTGCGCCAGGCCCATATAGGTCGGCGACAACGTCAGGAACATGTGCGGCCAGCGCATTGCAGCCTGGAAATAGACGCCGCGCGGCATCAGCGCAGAATCAGCCGGCACGAACACGTCCTTGAACAGAAGCGTCCGCGAAACCGTACCGCGCATGCCGAGCGGATCCCAGTCGCCGACGACCGAGACGCCGTCCGATTGGGCGGAGATGGCGAGATAGAGCGTGTTGCGGCGCGACGCCTTCTCGCCTTCCTCGATCTCGGTGCAGAGCACGCCGTAATAGTCGGCATGGCCGGAGAGCGATGCAAAGATCTTCTTGCCGTTGACGATCCAGCCGCCTTCCACGGGTTTTGCTTCCGTGCCGAACGCGACGCCGCCAGCGGCGGCCGCACCACCCTCCGAGAAAGGCTGCGAATAGATCGCGCCGTCATCGACGATGCGCTTGTAATGGACCGCACGACGCCGCTCGTGCTCCGCCCGGGTTTCGGCGTCCATGTCGAGATCGTCGGCGAGCGGGCCTGACCACAGGGTCGAGCAGACATGCATGTTCCAGGTCAGCGCGGTCGCACCGCAATAGCGGCCGATTTCGGCCGCCGCCAAGGCGTATGTCTGGTAGTTCGCGCCGAGCCCGCCGTGTTTCTTGGGAACGGCGATGCCAAGCAGGCCGACGCGGTGAAGGTCGCGGTAGTTCTCAACCGGAAAGATCGCCTCGCGATCGTAAGTGGCGGCGCGAGCGGCGAACACGCTCTGGCCGATCTCGCGGGCGCGTGCGATGATGCCGGCCTGCTCGTCGTTCAGGCGGAATGCGACGGGATCGAAGATCGGCGCATCCAGCGCGACCTTGTTACTCGCGCCGATGGTCTTGCTGACTTGCATGGTCATCGCGTAGTCACCTTACGCTTTGGTCGTAACGGAATTCAGGAAGCGGCCAAGCGCTTCGTCGAAGGCATCGGGACGCTCGAGGTTGGCGAGATGGCCGACGCCGGGCAGTTCGACATATTCGGCGGAGGGGATGTAGCTCGCCGTTTTCGCCATCATCGGCGCCGGCGCGTTGTTGTCCTTGGACCCGGACAGCAGCAGCGTCGGGACGGAAATATCCTTGAGTGTGCTGCGCTGATCGAAGCCGATGAGAGCCAGCATCATGGCGCGATAGCTTGCCTCGGGCACGCTTGCCATGCACTCGCGTGCGACGTCCATCCCGTCCGGATCGGGATCGTCGCCGACCAGCTCCTTCACCAGAGAAGGTGCCAGCGACTTCATCGTCTCCCCGCGATCGAGCGGCCCGAGCCGCGCCGCGAGGAATGATTTCTGCCAGTCTCCGTCGGCCTTGCCGAAGGCGGGGCTGGTCTGCGCCAGCACGACCGCGCGAGCCAGTTTCGGGGACTGTACCAGCCATTTCTGGACGATCATGCCGCCGATCGAGTGGCCGACGAGAATGGGGCTGGTTGCCCCGAGTTGCTCGATGAATTGCTGGAGCGCCTGCGCCAGGGCAGCGATGCTGACGCTGGCAAGCGGCGCCGATCCGCCATAGCCCGGCATATCCCACGCGATGGCACGGAAGCGGCTCCCGAATGTGGCAAGCTGGCGCCGCCAGGCTCGCGCAGCGCCGCCGATGCCATGCAGGAAGATCAGAGGTGTCGCGTTCGGATCGCCCGCGGCTTCATAGGCGAAGCGTCCGTCCTTTGTTATCATTGGCGCAGGCTGCGACACGCGACATCCTTTTGCTCGGCGCTGTGATGCTAACAGGCCTGTGGGGGATGGGAAGCAATAATTTTATACTTAAAGCAATTTTCGGGCCGCCTCTCGTGCCGTGATGTCGGGGCGGCGACGGCCGCTTTCGTTGCAAAAATTTGAAGGTTAAAATATAGGGAGCAACGATCACGAGATCCGAGGGAGCCAGCGCATGTCCGGATTGCCGCACTCGCCGCACGCGCTGGTGACAGGTGGAGGTCGCGGCATCGGCCGCGCGATCGCGGCCTCTCTCGTCGGTGCCGGGGCCACCGTGACCGTGCTTGGCCGGAATGCAGCGACTCTCACAGAGGCGGTCGACGCCGGCGCCGCGCATTTTGCGGCCGTCGCCGACGTTTCGGACGAGGCGTCATTGAAGGCAGCCATTGCCGAGGCGAGCGCGCGGCAGCCGATCGATATTCTCATTGCCAACGCTGGCAGCGCTGAATCGGCGCCATTCGCGAAGTCGGACACCGCTCTCTTCACGCGCATGATGGATGTCAATTTCATGGGCGTGGTCCACGCCGTCCGCGCTGTGTTGCCGGGCATGAAGGGCCGTCCTTATGGCCGTATTGTTGCGGTCGCGTCGACGGCGGGACTGAAGGGCTATGCCTATGTCAGCGCGTACAGCGCGGCCAAGCACGCCGTGATCGGTCTGGTGCGTTCCCTCGCCCTCGAGATGGCTGGCAGCAATGTCACCGTGAACGCGGTGTGTCCCGGCTTCACGGACACGGATCTCGTCGCCGGCAGCATCGAGAACATCATGAGCAAGACGGGGCGTAGCCGCGAGCAGGCGATCGCAGAGCTCGCCAAGCACAATCCGCAAGGACGCCTGATCACGCCTCAGGAGGTGGCAGACGCGGTTCTTTGGTTGTGCGGCGAGGGCGCCGGCGCGATCACGGGGCAGGCGATTGCCGTGGCCGGGGGCGAGGTCTAGCGTGCCTGGCGCAGGTGCGGAACAAGGAAGCCAAGGAGATCGCATGAGCAGACCAGCAAATCCCGTCACCATTCCGCTCGCGGACTATTCGCCGCAGCACTTCCTGCTGGCGGTGGTCGACGGCGTTGCGACGGTCACGCTCAATCGGCCCGAACGAAAGAATCCGCTGACATTCGAAAGCTACCGGGAACTGACCGATTTCTTCCGCGCTTGCGCCTTCGACGACGAGGTCAAGTCCATCGTCGTAACCGGCGCCGGCGGTAATTTCTCGTCCGGTGGCGATGTGTTCGAGATCATCGGTCCGCTGGTGAAGATGGACACCAAGGGGCTGACCGCCTTCACGCGGATGACGGGTGACCTCGTCAAGGCGATGCGGGCCTGCCCGCAGCCGATCGTGGCTGCGGTCGAGGGCATCTGTGCCGGGGCCGGCGCGATCGTTGCCATGGCATCGGACATGCGCCTCGCAGCGAGCGGGGCCAAGGTCGCGTTCCTGTTCAACAAGGTGGGCCTCGCCGGTTGCGACATGGGCGCCTGCGCAATTCTTCCGCGGATCATCGGACAGTCGCGCGCTTCCGAGCTGCTCTACACCGGGCGGTTCATGACCGCGGAGGAGGGCGAGCGCTGGGGCTTCTTCAGCCGCATCGTGACGCCGGAGCAGGTGCTGACCCAGGCGCAACTGCTGGCCAAGCAGGTCGCGGAAGGGCCGACCTTTGCCAACACCATGACCAAGCGGATGCTGGCGATGGAATGGGCAATGTCGGTGGAGGAGGCGATCGAGGCGGAAGCCGTCGCCCAAGCGCTGTGCATGACGACGGCCGATTTCACGCGCGCTTTCGAGGCTTTCGCCAACAAGGTCAAGCCGGTCTTCAGGGGCGATTGAGCGGGTGACTTTCCCCGGTACCGCCAGCAAGGGGACTTGCGCGAAATTATTTTAGGCTTAAAATAGTTTCATGGCCGGGTGAATTGGCGAGGCTCCCATGAAAGTCGCGATCATCGGTGGCGGACCCGCGGGTCTCTACGCTGCGATCCTGCTCAAGAAGCAGCGCCCGAGCGCCGACATCGCGGTGTATGAACGCAACCGGGCCGACGACACGTTCGGTTTCGGCGTGGTGTTCTCCGACGCCACGCTGGACAATTTCGAAAAGCACGATCTTCCGAGCTACCGCCGCATTACCCAGGAATTCGCCTATTGGGACGACATCGCGGTGCATTTTCGCGGGACCGTCCACCGGGTCGGCGGTAACGGCTTTTGCGGCTGCTCGCGGCGCAAGCTGCTTCTGATCCTCCAGGAGCGGGCCCGCGAGCTTGGCGTCGTCCTGCACTTCGAGGTGGACGTCGAGGACGAATCCCGCTTCGCCGATGCCGATCTCGTGCTGATCGCCGACGGCATCAACAGCCGCTTCCGCGAGAAATATGTCGACCATTTCCAGCCGGAGGTCGACGTCCGCTCCAACAAGTTCGCCTGGATGGGCTCGACCAGGCCGCTCGACGCCTTCACCTTCATCTTCCAGGAGACCGAGTGGGGCCCGTTCATCGCCCACGCCTATCAGTATGAGGCCGGACACTCGACCTGGATCTTCGAGACCGACCCTGAGACCTTCGAGCGGGCCGGCCTGACAGGGCTGGACGAGACGCAGTCCGCCGCGCGGATGGCCGAGATTTTTGGTTGGTTCCTCGAAGGGCACAAGCTGCTCACCAACCGTTCGATGTGGCGCAATTTCCCGATGATCCGCAGCAAGCGCTGGGTCAAGGACAACATGGTGCTGCTTGGCGATGCCAAGGCGAGCGCGCATTTTTCGATCGGCTCCGGCACCAAGCTCGCGATGGAAGACGCGATTGCGCTAGCCGAAGCCATGCAGAACGCGCCGAGCACCAAGGCGGCGCTCGATCTCTATGAACATGGCCGCCGTGAGGAGGTCGAGAAGACACAGCACGCCGCCGACGTCTCGCTGGTCTGGTTCGAGCACGTCGATCGCTTCTGGAATTTTGATCCCGTGCAATTTGCCTTTGGCGTGATGACGCGCTCGAAGGCGATCACCTATGACAATCTCAAGCTGCGCGCGCCGGATTTCGTGGCAGAGGTCGACAAGTCGTTCGCCAGACAGGTGCGCGGCAGCGGCTTCGATGTCGACACTGACCGTCCGATGGTGCCGCTGTTCCAGCCGTTCCGCTTGCGCGAGATGACGCTCGCCAATCGCGCCGTGGTGTCGCCGATGTGCATGTATTCGGCCAAGGAAGGCGTGCCGACCGATTTCCACCTGGTGCATTATGGCTCGCGCGCGATTGGCGGCGCCGGGCTGATCTTCACCGAGATGACCTGCGTGAGCCGCGATGCCCGCATCACGCCCGGCTGCGCCGGTCTTTGGAATAACGAGCAGGAGGCCGCCTGGCGGCGCATCGTGGAGTTCGTCCACGGCAATTCGGCCGCGAAAATCTGCCTGCAACTCGGCCACGCCGGCCGCAAAGGCGCGACCAAGCTGATGTGGGACGGGATGGACCGGCCACTGGAAGATGGCGGCTGGGAAGTGTTCTCGGCATCGCCGCTGCCCTATTTTCCCGACAGTCAGGTGCCGCGCGAGCTCGATCGTGCCGGCATGAACGCGGTGAGGGATGCTTTCGTCGCGGCGGCCGAGCGCGGCCAGCGCTGCGGCTTCGATATGCTGGAGCTGCACTGCGCCCACGGCTATCTGCTCGCGAGCTTCATCTCGCCGCTGACGAACAGCCGCACGGACGAATATGGCGGCTCGCTCGACAACCGTCTGCGTTTCCCGCTCGAGATCTTCGAGGCGCTACGGGCGGTGTGGCCGTCGCACAAGCCGATGTCGGTGCGCATTTCCGCGACCGACTGGGCCGACGGCGGCATCACCGGCGATGACGCGGTGGCGATCGCGCGCGCCTTCGCCGAAGCCGGTGTCGATCTCGTCGACGTCTCGACGGGGCAGACCGTCCGCGACGCGCAGCCGATCTATGGGCGCATGTTCCAGACACCGTTCTCGGATCAGGTCCGCAACGAGGCGCGTGTCGCCACGATGTGCGTCGGCAACATCACGACGGCGGATCAGGCCAACACCGTCCTGGCCGCCGGCCGGGCAGATCTCGTCGCGCTCGGCCGCCCGCATCTGGTCGACCCGTTCTTCACCATGAAGGCGGCGGCCTGGTACGGGGCAAACGACGCGTTCTGTCCGCTACAATATCTGCCGGGAAAAGAGCAAATTTTCCGCAACAGCGTCCGCGACCGGCAGGACCTCGACGAGCTGCGCATTAAGGCTAAGCCCAAGACCCGGGCCGAGCTCAAGGCGGAGGCGACAAAGCCGCTTGCGGCGGAGTGACCGCCCGTGCGACGTTAACCCATTGCCTGTGTTTCGAGTGGAGTTTGGGCGATGAAGGCGATTATCATCGGTGGCGGTATCGGTGGTCTCACCACGGCATTGATGCTGCGCTCGCGCGGCCTGGATTGTGAGATCTTCGAGCAGGCCGACACCATTCGCGAGCTCGGCGTCGGGATCAACACGCTGCCGCATGCCATGCGTGAGCTCGCAGGTCTCGGCCTGTTGCAGAAGCTCGACGACGTCGCGATCCGCACCGATCAGCTCTATTATCTCAACCGCCACGGCCAGGAGGTCTGGCGCGAAGCCCGCGGCATCGACGCCGGCCACGACGTGCCGCAATTCTCGATCCATCGCGGCCGCCTCCAGGGCGTCATCCATCGCGCCGTCGAGGAACGGCTCGGTCAGGAGGCGATTCACACGGGCTGCCGGCTCGGTGCGTTTACGCAGGACGAGGGCGGCGTCACCGCCTATTTCTTTGACCGTGCGGGCGCGCACATTCACACCGCGCGCGGCGATATCCTGATCGGCGCCGACGGTATCCATTCCCGCGTCCGGGAGACGTTGTTCCCGAACGAGGGCCCACCGTGCTGGAACGGCCTGATGCTATGGCGCGGTGCGCGCGACTGGCCGCTGTTCCTCACCGGCAAATCGATGATCGTGGCCGGCGGCCTCAATGCCAAGGTGGTGATCTATCCGATCGCGGAGGGATCGAGCCCGGCGAGCCGCCTGACCAATTGGGCCGTGCTGGTGAAGGTGGGCGAGGGCAACGCGCCGCCGCCGCGGAAAGAAGACTGGTCGCGGCCGGGCCGCCGCGAGGAACTGATGCCGCATGTCGCGCGCTTCTCCGTGCCCTATGTCGACGTGAAGAGCCTGATCTCGGCGACGCCCGAATTCTACGAATATCCGACCTGCGACCGCGATCCCTTACCCTGTTGGTCGTCCGGGCGCGTCACGCTGCTCGGCGACGCCGCGCATCCGATGTATCCGGTCGGCTCCAATGGCGCGTCACAGGCGATCCTCGATGCGCGCTGCCTTGCGGACGCGCTGGTGCGCGCCGAGCATCCGCGCCAGGCGCTGCTCGAATACGAGAAGAAGCGTCTGCCGATGACGGCCGACATCGTCCGCTCCAACCGGCGCGGCGGTCCCGAGGGCGTCATCGACGCCGTCGAGCAGCTCGCGCCAGATGGATTCGACAATGTCGACAACGTCCTGAGCTATTCCCAGCGCGAAGCCATCGTACGCGGCTATGCCACCAAGGCAGGCTTCGCCGCCGTCCCGGGACTTGCAGCGGTCCGTGCGTAAGACGCGCTGCTAGCCGCCGGGAGGCGGCGGCAGGAAGTGGATGTTGAACTCGGCCGCCATCGCCACGACGTCCTCCGGCTTCTGCTCCTTCATGTTGTGAAGGCCCCAGAACAGGTCGAACAGCTTACGACTCGGCGAGACCCAGAACAGCACTTTCGCGGTCTGCTCCGACTTGTTGAAGATGCCATGCGGCACGCCCATGCCGAGGCGGATCAGGTCCCCGGCGGTTGCCTGCGACTCCGAATTGCCGAGCATGAAGTCGAGCTTGCCCTCCAGCATGTAGAGATATTCATCCTGGTCAGGGTGAATGTGCGGCGGCACGAACGTGCCCGGCGGCAAGGTCGCGTGCCATGAGAAGCTGTGTTCGGCATAGCTCTTCGGCACATAGGTCTGGCCGAGGATGTTCCAGGAGATTCCCTGGATGCCCTCGTTGGCCCGCGTGATGCCGGTGATTTCGCTCTTCATTGCAGTCCTCCCGTAACGCGATACATGGCTATTTGTTTGAGCATGATCTTTTCGGAAAACCGCTGCGCACTTTTCCGGATCATGCTTAGTTCGCCGCGTTGCAGTCCTTGGCATAGCGGTCGCCGTAATTTTCGAAGACCTTCTGGACGATCTCGGTCTGGAACTTGCCGTCCGGACGCTTGGCAACCTTGGTCAGGTAGAAATCCTGGATCGGATAACCGTTGGTGTTGAACTTGAAGGCGCCGCGCAGCGAGGTGAAGTCGGCCTTCTTAAGCGCGGCTCGGACGGCGTCCTTGTTCGAGAGGTCGCCTTTCACGGCCTTGACCGCACTGTCGATCAGCATCGCGGCGTCATACGCCTGGAAGGCGTAGGTGCCGGGCACGACGTTATAGGCGGCCTCGTAGGAGGCGACGAACTTCTTGTTCTGGGGATTGTCGAGGTTGGGCGCCCAGTTCGCGCCGCCGAACATGCCGACGGCCGCGTCCTGCTGTGCGGGCAGGGTCGATTCATCCACCGTGAAAGCCGAGAGCACCGGAATGCTGTCGGCGAGACCGGCCTGCCGGTATTGCTTGACCAGATTCACGCCGAGGCCGCCCGGCATGAACGTGAAGAGGGCATCGGGCTTCTGCGAGGAGATCTTGGACAACTCCGGCTGGAAGTCCAGCGTGTTCAGCGGCATGTAGGATTCCTCGACGATCTCGCCCTTGTAGTCGAGCTTGAATCCCGCCACCGAATCCTTGCCGGCCTGATAGTTCGGCACCATCAGGTACATGCGCTTGTAGCCACGATCCTGGGCCACCTTGCCGAGGATCTCGTGCACCTGATCGTTCTGATACGAGGTCACATAGAAGAAGGGGTTGCAGTCCTTGCCGGCGAACGTCGACGGGCCGGCATTGGGGCTGATCAGGAAGGTCTTCGATTCCGTCACGGGCCGGTGGATCGCCTGCAGGATGTTGGAGAAAATCGGGCCGATCACGAAGTCGACCTTGTCGCGCTCCAGGAGGCCCTTGACCTTGGTCACCGCCGCGTCCGGCTTCAGTTCGTCGTCGACCACGACGACCTCGACGTCACGGCCGCCCATCTTGCTGCCGAGATCCTTCACAGCAAGTGCAAAGCCGTCGCGAACCTGCTGCCCGAGCGCGGCCGCGGGCCCCGACAGGGTCACGATCACGCCCAGCTTGATCTTCTCCTCGGCGAGGGCTGGAGTCATCGTGGTGCCAAGCAGCATGGTGGCTGCGGCCAAGGTCATTTGCATCTTCATGATCTGTCCCTCGTGACTATCGGCGAGCGCTGCAGGCCGCGTACTCCGATCCAAGCTTATGCCGATGATGGCTGCCGCGGCAAGCAAGCTCAAGGCGTCGCCATCCGAGCGGCCATGCGTATGCAAGCGTCGCGCCAATTATTTGAAGCCTAAAGAAATTCACGTGCGGTCGATTGTTGCAGCTTTGGACTTGCGGCCGGCTTCAATTTATTTGAAGCTCAAAATGTTGGGGAATCCGTGCCGGCGCCAATGCCCGCCGAGAGTGACTGCACCGAGATGCTCGATTCCGAGACCAAGGCCGTCGAAACGCCGGAAGACCACGCCGAAGAGCTTCGGCTGTGGTTGCGCCTCCTGACCTGTACGACCCTGATCGAGGGCGAGGTTCGCGGCCGGCTGCGGCAGCGGTTCGACGTCACGCTGCCCCGCTTCGATCTGATGGCGCAGCTCGACAAGGCGCCTGATGGCATGACGCTGTCCGATGTCTCCAAGCGCATGATGGTGTCGAACGGCAACGTCACCGGTCTCGTCGAGCGCCTCGTGGAATCCGGCCATCTCGATCGCCGTACCTCGGAGACGGATCGCCGTGTCCAGGTGATCCGCCTCACGAAGCTTGGCCGCGCCGAGTTCCGCAGGATGGCTGCGGAGCACGAGACCTGGATCGCCGATCTCTTCGCCGACCTCTCGCCGAAGGATGTGCGCGAATTGATGCGCCTCCTTGCCAAGACCAAGGCGTCGGCGCAGAAATCGGCCGCGCGCCGCCGGCCGTAAGCGCGGGGCCGGCAGGCCGCGCAATCCCTTTTGCCGCAGGAAAAAGCACGGGATGCCCAAAATCCGCTATTGCGCCAAATTGTTTTAAGCCTAAAATGTTTTCCAGATCGTGCTGCCGGGTGCAATCCATGCTGAAAGGAGCGTGCGATGGCCAACGCCGCCAAGGTTCAAGTGACGGGCTCGCATGACGGCAACGCCGCGACGGCCCATGTCGATACGTTTGCGCAGCAGCATCTGCCGCCGCGCGAACTCTGGCCCGAGTTCATCTTCACGCGGCCTGAGCTGCGCTATCCGCCCCGATTGAACTGCGTCAGCTATTTCCTCGATCGCTGGGTCGAGCAGGGGCATGGCAATGCGCCCTGCGTCATCAGCCCCGCCGTCAGCTACACCTATCGCGAGCTGCAGGCGCTCGTGAACCGTATCGCCAACGTGCTGGTCGGCGAGCTTGGTCTCATTCCCGGCGGGCGCGTGCTGTTGCGCTCGGCCAACAACCCCATGATGGTCGCGACCTATCTCGCGGTCATCAAGGCCGGCGGCATCGTCGTGGCAACGATGCCGCTGCTCCGCGCCAAGGAGCTGTCCTATCCGATCCAGAAGGCGGAGATTGCGCTGGCGCTGTGCGACGGCAAGCTTGCCGAAGAAATGGAGAAGGCGAAAGCGGCTGCGCCGTCTCTCAGACGGGTCGTTTATTGGGGCAATGGCGCGGCGGACTCGCTCGAAGCGCTGATTGCCGGCGCCAGCGCGGAGTTTAGGGCTGTCGATACCGCCTCCGACGACGTCTGCCTGATCGCTTTCACGTCGGGCACGACAGGCGATCCCAAGGGCACCATGCATTTCCATCGCGACATGCTCGCGGTTTGCGACGGCTATGCGCGCAATATCTTGCGGGCCGAGCAGAAGGATCGCTTCGTCGGCTCGGCGCCGCTCGCGTTCACGTTCGGCTTCGGCGGCGTGCTGTTTCCGATGCATATCGGGGCCTCCTTCGTCGTGCTGGAGAAGACGACGCCGGACGACATGCTGGCGGCGATCGAGCAATACAAGACGACGGTCTGCTTCACGGCGCCGACCGCATACCGGGCGATGGTCGGCAAGCTGCCGGGCCACGACATCTCCTCGCTTCGCAAATGTGTTTCCGCAGGCGAGACCCTGCCCAAGCCAACCTTCGATGCCTGGCTCAAGGCCACCGGCATCAAACTGATGGACGGCATCGGCTCGACCGAGCTGCTGCACATCTTCATCAGCGCGACCGAGGACGAGATCCGTCCGGGCGCAACGGGAAAGCCCGTGCCGGGCTATGAAGCCAAGATCGTCGATGATGAGGGTCGTGACGTTCCGCCGGGCACCATGGGGAAGCTAGCGGTGCGCGGGCCGACCGGTTGCCGCTATCTCGCCGACGAGCGCCAGCGCAAATACGTCCAGAACGGCTGGAACATCACCGGCGACACCTATCTGATGGATGGCGACGGCTATTTTTGGTACCAGTCCCGCTCCGACGACATGATCGTGTCGGCCGGCTACAATATCGCCGGCACGGACGTCGAGGCGGCACTGCTCACGCATCCGGCGGTCGCCGAGTGCGGTGTGGTCGGCGCCCCGGACGAGGCGCGCGGCATGATCGTGAAGGCCTATGTCGTCGCGGCGCCCGGCGTGACACCGGACGCACAGCTCGTGACCGAGTTGCAGGAGCATGTCAAACGCGAGATTGCGCCGTACAAATATCCACGCGCCATCGAGTTCGTGACGCAACTGCCGAAGACCGAGACCGGAAAATTGAAGCGCTTTGCCCTGCGGCAACTGGCGCAGGCCGCGGTGACGTCCTCGGGCGTCGCGGCGGAATGAGAAGGATGGAGAATTGCCCGTGACGACGCCGAAAGGCCCGCAGCTCGCGGTGCTGCCGACCGCAGCCGACGATGACACCCGTTCGCGGGTGCAGGTGCTCCAGCCGTCGGGGTGGCCGATGCCGAAGGGCTATGCCAATGGCATGGCCGCCGAGGGCCGCATCGTCGTCACCGGCGGGGTGATCGGCTGGGATGCCGAAGAGCGTCTCGCGGAAGGCTTCGTTGCGCAGGTGCACCAGACCTTGGGCAACATCGCCGCGATCATGGCCGAGGCCGGTGCGCGGCCAGAGCACCTCGTGCGGTTGACCTGGTACGTCGTCGACATGGACGAGTACCTGTCCAACCTGAAGGAGCTCGGCAAGATCTACCGTGCCATCTTCGGCGCGCACTATCCGGCGATGGCGCTGGTGCAGGTGGTGCGCCTCGTGGAAAAGGCGGCGCGCGTCGAGATCGAGGCCACCGCCGTCATTCCGCGCTAACTCAGCTCGGCTCAACTCGCCTTCTCAGCTAGCCTTGGCGAGCTCGTCGTCCTCGGGCGAGTTCAGATAGATGCCCGACATGGTGTCGACCCAGCACAGATGGTCGTGCACCTTCTTCACACCCTCGACGTTCTCCGCTGCGACGATCGCGGCCTGCCGCGTGCGCTCTTCGGTGATGACGCCGCTGAGGTGAACGATGCCGTCGCGGACGATGACGTTCAGTCCGAACGGGCACCAGTCGTTCTTCTCCATGGTGTCGATGACGCGGTTGCGAATGTGGTCGTCGTCTGCCGTCGGATCCCGCACTTCGCGGGCGAGTCCTGCCACCGCCTGCAGCAGGTTGGCGCGGGATACGATCCCGACGACCTTGTCGCCGCGCACCACGGGCAGCCGCTTCACGTTATTGCGCTCCATGAGGTCGACGATCTCGGCGAGCGCCGTGTCCTCCGTGATGGTCACGACCGAATCGGTCATCACCTCCGCGACCTTGCGGCCGTGCTCGTGGACGAAGTCGCTGGCGGATTTGCCCGGACCAAGGATGAACCGCAGCCAGCGTCCGCGCTTGCGCCCGGTGCCGATTTCGCTGCGGCGGATGAAATCTCCTTCGGAGACGACACCGACCAGCTTGCCGGTATCGTCGACCACCGTGAGACCGCTGACATGCCGCTTCAGCATGATATTCGCCGCCTCGACGATGCTGGTGTCGGGGTTAACCGAGATGACCGACCGGGTCATGATCTGGTGGGCGCGCATGGACAACTCCGCTGGCTTGTCGAATTTCGATGCGCGAAAATTAGCGCGGAGGCCGGGCGGCAGTTTGACTCAGGTCAATCGGACGAAGCCTGCCGTTCCGATGAAGCAATTGTGATCCTTGCCCGGATTTGATGCAGCTCAACGCTTATGCGAAGCCGCGCCATATCCTGCCGCCGACACAGAACAAAAGTCCTCGGGAACATTGAGCCATGAGCGTCGTGCAGATATTTCCACGGGCCGAAGAGCCGGCGGTGCAGGTTCTCCCCGTCAATCCCGCCGCTGCTCCCGCAGCCTCGACGGTCAGCCCCGAAAAGCTTGCAGGAATGCCGGCCGCCGCCGATCCTCTGCCTGCATCGGAGCCATATCCTCTCGACCGCGCGTTCCACGCGATGCTGGCGCGGTTCACGGGCGGCATTTCACCGCTGGCTCTGTCGCTGGCCTGGCTCGATTGGAGTTCGCATCTCGCCGCGGCGCCGCAGCGCCAGATGGAGATTTCCCGCAACATTCTGCGCGACGCCGGCCGGTTGGCGGAGGCGGTCGTGCACGCAGCGTCGCCGGAGCAGAAGCCGTGGTCTGTGATCCAGCCGCAGGACCGGGATCGCCGCTTCAGTGGACCGCAATGGGAGGCCGCGCCGTTCAATCTGCTGGCGCAGGCATTTCTGCTCGGAGAGCGGTGGTGGCGCGATGCCACGACCGGCGTGCGCGGCGTGTCGCACGCCAACGAAGCCATCGTCGAGTTCTCGATGCGCCAGACGCTCGACATGCTGGCGCCGTCGAATTTCGTCGCGACCAATCCAAAGGTTCTGGAGAAGGCATTCCTGAGCGGCGGGGAGAATTTCGTTTTCGGATGGCAGAACTGGTGCAGCGACCTGATGCGCCTGCCCTCCAACTCGAGGTCGGCGGATGACGCGCAGTTCGTGGTCGGCAAGACGGTGGCGGCGTCGCCCGGCAAGGTCGTCTATCGCAACGAGCTGATCGAGCTGATTCAGTACTCTCCTGCTACCGCGCAGGTCCGACCCGAACCGATCCTGATCGTGCCGGCCTGGATCATGAAATACTACATCCTTGATCTCGCGCCCCGGAATTCGCTGGTCAAATACCTGACCGGTCAAGGTTTCACCGTGTTCGCGATCTCCTGGCGTAACCCCGATGCAAGGGATCGTGATCTCGCCTTCGACGATTATCGCAGGCTGGGCGTCATGGCGGCGCTAGACATGATCGGCTTGATCATGCCGGTCCGGAAGACCCATGCGCTCGGCTATTGTCTGGGCGGCACATTGCTGTCGATCGCTGCCGCTGCGATGGAGCGCGATGGTGACAACCGGTTCGGCACCATCACTCTTCTTGCGGCCCAGACCGACTTCACCGAGGCCGGAGAGCTGACGCTCTTCATCAATGAGAGTCAGGTCGCGTTTCTCGAAGACATGATGTGGCAGCGTGGCTATCTCGACACGACGCAGATGGCCGGCGCCTTCCAGCTGTTGCGCTCCAACGAACTGATCTGGTCGCGGCTGTCGCACGACTATCTGATGGGCGAGGGCGCGCCACTGAACGATCTGATGGCCTGGAATGCGGACGCAACGCGGCTGCCTTATCGCATGCATTCGGAATATCTGCGCAAGCTATTCCTCGACAACGATCTTGCCGGGGGGCGATACCACGTCGGGGGCAGGAGCATTTCGCTGTCCGATATTCACGCGCCGATGTTCGTGGCCGGCACGCTCGCCGATCACGTGGCGCCGTGGCGATCCGTCTACAAGATCCACTATCAGGTCGACGCCGACGTGACATTCCTGTTGACCAGCGGCGGCCACAATGCCGGTGTCGTTGCGCCTCCGGAGGAGCCGGGCCACAGCTATCAGGTGCTGACCAAAGCCGAGGACGCGCCCTACGTTGGTGCAGACGAATGGCTGAAGCTGGCTCCGCACGTTGAAGGGTCGTGGTGGCCGGAATGGACCAATTGGCTGGCGGCACGTTCTGGCGCGCCGAGCGATCCGCCGCCGATCGGAATCGGAGACTCTCCCGGCCTGCCCGATGCGCCGGGGGACTACGTCCACACCTAAACTTCGGGCTCGGAACTCGGCGCGAGGTCCGCGGAACGGAAGGGCTTAGTCTTGTCCAGCTTCCGGTAGGCCGCTGACGCCGTCCGCAACAGCTTCTTTTCCCGCTTGCGGTTGAGGAAGCGATTGCTCGCATCGAGGCCGGCGCCGTTCAACGACGCTGCAAGCGCTTGTCCTCGCGCATCGTCGTTCAATTGTCCGAGCGAGCGTTGCGCCTTGCGCAATTTCTTGAGGATGGACTTCTGTTTCGTCAGTGATTCCCCGCCGAACAGATCCTGGAGCGACTCGATCGAATAGGTCATCCGCTTGTTGAGAAGCCGCAGCTTGTGGCGTTTCTCGACGTCGAGCTTGCGGAGTTTTCGCGCTTTCTTGAGCAGCTTGGTCTCCCACTCGGTCAGCCGCTCCGACGCGTGATCGGCGAGCGTGCAGCGGCGCAGTCGAATGGCTTCCTTGCTGCGCCGGGTCGACCAGGGGCCGCTTTCGATCCAGGTCGAGGTCTGCTCGACAAGGCGGCGATACCGCGCGGATTGCAGTGCGCGCGCCAGCAGGCGGTGGCTTTCGGTGCGTTTCTCGTCCCAGTGCTGGAGCTCGGCAATGACGGCGAGCTCGTCGCCGCTCTCGGCGACGATCCGCTCGATCGCCACATCGAGGTCCCGCACCATACCGAGCTGGCTGTTGAGCCATTTCAGTTCGGCCCAGACATTTGGGCGCAGAGTGTCGTCGACCATCGGCGAGAAGAAGCGGATGGCGGTGCGCAGATGCGTCAGTGCGATCCGGATCTGGTGCAGCGCGTCGGGATCGCCGCGGCAGGTGCCGTCATGCTGGGCGAGGACGGCATCGAGGTGACGGCGCGCGATGATCCGGAACGCGGTGTCGCAGGCCATGCCGGGGCTGAGGCGGGCAGGCAGCGCATTGCGCCGCGTTGCCGGCTTGGCATGCCTGGCCGCCGTCGAGCTTGTGGTGGGTCGCGACATCCTTGCCCGCGTCAATCAGATTGCCTTATTTGCCCCTCGGCGATCGCGTCCCGGCAGTTCTGGAGCGTTTGCTCCTGTGTCCCGGATGCATCGATGGTCGCCCAGCCGATATGGCCGATATTATATTGCTCCTGCAGCGCGGCAACCTCTTGCGTGGCGTCGGATGCGTCTCCCCGGCGGCTTCCAATCCGCGTCTGCCGGGTCGCGAGGTCGGCAACGAGGAATAAGCCGTTCAGCGGCACGTTGCGCTCCTGCGCCAGTGCGGCGATCGCGTCCCGTTCGTCCTCGCGGGCGAACACGCCGTCGATGATCGCCGAATGGCCTTGCGCCAGCACCCGTCCGGCATACTGAACCAGCGTGGCGTAGATGCGCGCTGCGTGCTCCGGCGTGTAGGCGGACGGCGGCAGGCGGTGGGTGTCCTCGACCCCGAACATCCGTTTGCGGACGAGGTCGCTACGCAGCACGACG
>NZ_JALBHA010000289.1:0-8264 GCF_023006445.1 Bradyrhizobium sp. SHOUNA76 | reverse complement strand
GCCTTGCCGCGGTTGGGGAAGGTCGCGTAGGCGACCGCGTGCTCGAGCACGGTGACTTCGTCCGAGCCGATCGGCAGCGACGGCGTGTCGGGCAGCGGCGCCTTCAGGCCGAAGCGACGCGCGACCTCGACGATCTTGGCGCGGCCGACCTTGGCCGGGTTCTGCGCTTTGGGCTCGTTCTTCTGGCCGATCGCAATCGAGAGCTTCACCGGCACCACGTTGATCGAACGCGTGATCGCCTGCGTCAGCGTCACCGAACCGGAATAGGAATGGCCATAGTTCTGCGGGCACCAATTGCCGATGCAGACCGGGCCGTCGACCACGATTGAATTCGGCGTGAAGCCGTTCAGGAGCGCGGTGGTGTAGACGTAGGGCTTGAAGGAGGAGCCGGGCTGGCGGTAGGCGTCGGTGGCGCGGTTGAACTGGCTGGCGCCGTAGTCGCGGCCGCCGACCATGGCGCGGATGCCGCCGTCGAGATCGGACACGACGGTCGCGGCCTGCGTCGCATGATAGTCGCGGCCGAACTGGCGCAGCTGGTTCTCGACCGCGTCTTCGGCGGCCTTCTGCACGTTGGCGTCCATGGCAAGACGAACCACGAAGACGCGCTCGGTGTACGATTTCGGGAAAGTGTCGACCAGCTTGCGCATCTCGTCGAAGGCGTAGTCGAGATAGTAGTTCGGCGAAGCCTCGTCGCGGCGGTCGACCGCGAAGGCGGGGTTGCGGCGGGCGCCGAACACCTGGCCCTCGGTCATGAAGCCGGCATCGACGAGGTTGTCGAGCACGACGTTGGCGCGGGCGCGGGCGGCGGGCAGGTTGATGTGGGGCGCGTATTTGGTCGGGGCCTTGAACAGGCCGGCCAGCATCGCAGCTTCCGCCAGCGTCACGTCGCGCGCGGATTTGTTGAAGTAGAAATGCGCCGCGCCGTCGACGCCGAAGGTGCCGCCGCCCATATAGGCGCGGTCCAGATACAGCTTGAGGATCTCGTTCTTGGTCAGGCGCCATTCCAGCCAGACCGCGAGGAACGCCTCGTTGACCTTGCGCTCGATGGTGCGCTCGTTGCTCAGGAACAGGTTCTTGGCGAGCTGCTGGGTGATCGAGGAGCCGCCCTGGCGGACGCCGCCGGCCTGCGCGTTGGTGACGAGCGCGCGCGCGGTGCCGGCGATGTCGATGCCGAAATGCTCGTAGAAGCGGCGGTCTTCGGTCGCCAGCGTCGCCTTGATCAGCACGTCAGGAAAATCTTCCAGCGGGATCGAGTCGTTGTGCTTGATGCCGCGGCTGCCGATCGGATTGCCGTAGCGGTCGAGGAAGGTCACCGCGAGATCCGACTTCTTCAGCCAGTCCTCGTCCGCGGTCTCGCGGAAGGCGGGGATGGCGAGGGTGAGCATCACGACCAGGCCGCCGAGGCCGAGGGTCGCGGCCTCCGACAGCGGCTCGATGAACACCCAGCGCTTCCACCGCCCGACATAGAAGCGGTCCATGAAGGTCGAGTAGCGCTCGTAGAGCTCGCGGATGCCCTTGGCCGAGGAGAACAGCGAGGAGTCGATGCGCGCATCGAGGTCCAGGAAGAAGTTCCGGACCTTCTGCTTCCAATGCGGTGGTATGATCTGGCGCACCTAGAACCCTTGAGGCTCGCTTCGAAAGCGTTCAAGCACCCGGCCGGGGCGGCATCGAGACGTCTTGGGGGAATGTTGCGGCAAACCCAAGGCGCCCGGCCAGCATCCGAGGGACTTGCTGTTCCTTCTAGCCGAGCGGAGCCCATAAACCAATGGTCACGCTCGCGATTTTGAACAACAGGCCTAATTGCCCCCGGGTCATTACGGGCCTCACAGGCGCGTTGCTTGCACCACCCCGGCCGCACGCCCTAGATGGCGTTGCCGTAGCTCTTTTGAACTTTTGTTGAGGCGCATGACCGCAGTTCCCAAACGACCTTCCGGCCAGGAAGGATTCTTCTGGAAAACCAAGACGTTGGAAGAGATGTCGGGGCCCGAATGGGAAAGCCTGTGCGATGGCTGCGGGCGCTGCTGCCTGAACAAGCTCGAGGACGAGGACACCGGCGAGATCTATTTCACCCATATCGGCTGCAAGCTGCTCGATAGTACCAGCTGCGGCTGCAAGGACTATCCGAATCGCTCCGACAAGGTTCCGGATTGCGTCCGCCTGACGCCGGCCAATGTCCGCACCTTGAACTGGTTGCCGCCGAGCTGCGGCTACAAGCTCGTTGCCGAGGGCCGCGACCTCTATTGGTGGCATCCGCTGGTGTCCGGCGATCCCAACACCGTGCATGAAGCCGGCGTCTCCGTGCGCGGCCGGGTCGAAGGCAGCGAGGAGGAGATCCCGGATGAGGAGCTCGAGGACCACATCGTGCAATGGCCGGCCTTGCTGCCGAAGCGGGCCCGCCTGAAGAAGCGGCCCTGAGCAGCTGTGCGCAGCGGTCGCATGCAGAGGCACTTCACATTCAAGGGTTGAGGCGCTAAGCTGGTTGTAGATTTAAGACGGTAATTATTCAGGTTGTTGCAAGTTATTGAGGTACCCTAAATTTTTGAGGGGTCCGATGAATATTGATCCGGTTCACCCGATACCGACCGACGACGAGAGCAAGCCACCAGAACCGACCACCGCGCTTTGCCTTTCCGGCGGAGGGTATCGCGCAATGGTGTTTCATATCGGCGTCCTTTGGCGCCTCTATGAGACGGGGCTGCTGGAGAACGTCAAGCGCATATCGAGCGTTTCAGGCGGGTCGATCACTGCCGGCATGTTGGCGCTGGCGTGGCCCGGCCTCAGTTTCAAACCTGGCAGCGTCAACAGCGATTTCATTCCGAAATTCGTCGCGCCGTTGCGCGCCTTCGCCGGCGTCACAATCGACGCCGAGTCGGTCATCCTGGGCGCGCTGTTACCGGGCAGCATCGGCGACCGTATCGCCGAGGCATACGACGATCACCTCTTTCACGGCAAGACGCTGCAGGACATGCCTGACGAGCCGCGCTTCGTGATCAACGCAACCAATGTGCAATCGGGCGTTCTCTGGCGTTTCATGAAGCCCTATATGCGCGACTACCGAGTTGGCGAGGTGAAGAATCCGAAGATTCTCCTGGCGCAGGCAGTCGCTGCGTCGTCCGCGTTTCCACCGGTCCTGTCCCCGTTCGAACTGCGCCTCGAGGACGCGGACTTCGTGCCGGGCACCGGGCTCGATCTCCAACGCCCGCCATTCACGACGCGCGTCGTTCTCAGCGACGGTGGGGTCTATGACAATCTCGGGTTGGAGACGGCATGGAAGCGGCACCAGACCGTTCTGGTCAGTGATGCCGGCGGCAAGACCCAGGAAGAGGAACGGCCGGAGACGGACTGGCCGCGGCATTCCTACAGGGTTCTCAACCTGATCGACAACCAGGTGCGTTCGCTGCGCAAGCGCCAGGTCGTCGACTCCTTCAAATCGGGAACGCGCAGGGGCGCCTATTGGGGCATCCGCACCGACATTGCCGACTACCAGCTGTCTGATGCACTCAACTGTCCACCGGATCGCACGATGCGGCTTGCCGAGTTGCCGACGCGGCTGAAGAAGCTCGACCCGAAGACCCAGGAACAGTTGATCAACTGGGGTTACGCGGTTTGCGATGCGGCTGTGCGCAAGCATGTTGCGGCGGTCGGGCCGCCGCCGGCCTTTCCCTATCCGCAGTCTGGGGTCTGAGGCAGAGGTCCGAACGTGGCAAAGCAACGCAAGCAGGGACGGGGATCGCGCCGGGGCACGCCGAAATCGGCAGATGCGCCCCTATCGACCGCGACGGAGGGAGCCGCATCCGGTTCGAGCGCACCTGAAAATGCACCGACTGCAAAACCGCAGTCCGGCACGACGCAGCCTCCGCCGAGCGATGCTGCCACCAAGGCGGACAGGCCCCTGCAGTTCTCGGTTCCGGCGGAACTCGTCGAGCATATCCTGTTAGGTCCGGTCGATGACCGCCGCGTGCTCCAGGATTCCCCCTTGTTGGGTGACGTCTGGGCCGCTTATGCGCTTGATCCGGGCCTCGTTCAGGACGTGTTGATAACGCCGCACAAGAACGTCACCGCCGCGGCCGTTGCCCAAATCATCCCGCGGGGGATAGATCTGCGCCAGCAGGAGCGCCAGGCCGAAAATCCGCCGCCATCGAAGCGGCCGAAGGTGAGGGCGAAGGTTGCCTATCTGCAGGGCCTCGTGGGGGCGAGGCTGTATTTCGACGAAGTGCTCCGCATCCTCGTGCCTCTGACGCAATGGTGGAGCCAGTCGAAGCTTCAGGAAAGAATCCTGAAGATCGACCAGGCCAACTTGCACGCGTTGCTCCAACGAGAGCCTGATCAGCGCGGCGACGATCAGAAGAACTTTACGTCACTCGAAAGGTACATCGCGCTCGCGGGCTTGATTTATTGGATCGGCAAGCTCGAGCGTCCGACCATTCCGGGCAGCGCCCCGCCTGAGCCGGTGCCGCATCTGCCGCGGCTGCAGATCGATGAGGCATTCCGCGCCTATCTGCCCCATGTCCCCGAAATCATCGCGGGAATGTTCGAGCTTTACGGAGTGATTCAGGCCAATCCCAAAGCGCTTGCATCGGACGATCCCGACGACGACGAAGCCGGGAGCGAAGGCCACATCTTCCAGGTCTCGCTCAACCGCGTCGCGGCGGCGGCGCTCGACCGCTCCGTGCCGGCCGTGAAGGCCGATGCCGCGCACTCCCTGTTCAACGTGAACTGCAAGAACATCATTTGGGCGGTGCTCGATTCCGGCATCGACGCCGACCACGAGGCCTTCGCCGAGCAGGACAAGCCCGACAGATCACGCATCAGGAAGACGTTCGACTTCACGAGGATTCGCGAGATCGTCAGCAACGACGAGGACGACATCGCCGCCGCCGAACTCGAGGAAATTGCGAATGCCGCCGGCATCGAACCCGCCGCGGCGTCGGACTATCTGAAGGAGATTGCCGCGAACGCAAGGGCAAAACGTCCCATCAACTGGGGAGTCGTCGAAAAGCTGATCACGCTCAAGAACCCACCGCAGCCGGTGAGCCTGCATGGCACCCACGTCGCGGGCATCATCGGCGCCGATGGAAGCAGGACCGACCATCCCGACGGCATGTGCCCCGACATCCGCATCTACGATTTCCGTGTTCTGGGCAAGACCATCGATGATACTGAATTCGCGGTCATCGCCGCGCTACAATACATTCGCTACGTGAACGAGCGGCACAACTACATCACGATTCATGGCGCCAATCTCAGCCTGTCGATCCCGCACAACGTTCGCAATTACGCCTGTGGGCGCACGCCGGTGTGCAACGAATGCGAGAGGCTCGTGGAGAGCGGGGTCGTGGTCGTGGCCGCGGCGGGCAATCGCGGCTTCCAGAAGCTCACGACAACCGACGGCGGCGTTTTCGAAAGCTATGCCGCCTTCAGCATCACGGATCCCGGAAATAGCGAGAGCGTCATCACCGTCGGGTCCACGCACGGCAATTGGCCGCACACCTATGGCGTGAGCTTCTTCTCGAGCCGTGGCCCGACGGGCGATGGTCGCCTCAAGCCCGATCTGGTGGCGCCGGGGGAGCGGGTGCAATCATGCATCATCGGCGGCAATCACCAGGAGTGGGGCCCTGAATCCGGTACCAGCATGGCCGCGCCGCACGTCAGTGGCGCCGCGGCGATGCTGCTGGCGCGCTACGAGGAGCTGATCGGCCAGCCTCGGCGGGTCAAACGCATCCTGTGCGAAAGCGCAACCGATCTCGGTCGCGAACGAAGTTTCCAGGGCCACGGCATGCTCGACGTGCTGCGCGCCTTTCAATCCATCTAGGGAGACGGGACATGTTCTTCAGTCTGGATGTATTGCGGGCGCGCAAGGGCGATTGTCTGATGCTTCATTTCGGATCGGAGCAGGATCCACATCTGATCCTGATCGATGGCGGTCCTTCGGATGTGTACGAGCCCTTTCTCAAGCCGCGGCTGCAAAAGATCCACGAAACACGCGATCTGGGCGAGGAGGCGCTAGCGGTCGACGTCGTCATGGTGAGCCATGTCGACGACGACCACATCAAGGGAATCCTCGACCTCACCAGGGAGCAGCGGACCAACAGCCCCGACGTGCGTCTCGCCGTGACCAGCCTGTGGCACAACAGTTTCGACGATCTGCTCAAGACCAAGCCCCATGAACTGGTGGCGGGTTTCGGCACCGCGTCGGTCGAGACGCCGGTTGCGGCAGGTGCGGCGGGCATCGATTCCGGGAGCGTGCTGGCGAGCTTCGGAAAGAGCATGCTCAGGGACGATGCCGACATCGAAGAGGAGGGTATGCATCAAACGGTCGAAGTGCTGTCCAGCATTCCGCAGGGGCGCACCTTGCGGGACGATGCCAGGGCCCTCGGCTGGAGGCCCAACCACAAATTCAAGGGCAAGCTGATCCTTGCGGCCGAAACCGCGAAGCCAGTGACGCTCGGCGATCTGACGATAACGGTGGTTGGGCCGATGCAGCCGGAACTGCTTGCCTTGCAGGAAGAGCATGACAAATGGCTGCGCGCGCAAAAGGAGAAGAAAAAGAAATCGCCCGAAGCCGCGCTGGCGGCTTTCGTCGACGAATCCATTCCGAACCTGTCCAGCATCGTCGTCCTCGCCGAACTCGGGGGCAAGTCGATGCTGCTGACGGGCGACGCCCGAGGCGACAAGATTCTGGAGGGAATGGAGCAGGCCGGGCTATTGAAAGCAGGCGGCAAGAAGCCCGTTGATCTCTTGAAGGTTCCGCACCACGGCAGCGACAACAACATGGAGACGATCTTCTTCAAGCGCCTGCCGGCCGATCACTACGTTTTCTCCGGAGATGGCGAGCATGGCAATCCCGAACGTGCCACGCTCGAGATGCTGCTGCAGGCCCGGGGCGCCGACGCTGACTACACGATCCATCTTACGTATCCGGTCGATGAAATCGATATCGCGCGACAAGCAGACTGGGAAAAGGAGCAAGCCAAGGAAAAGGCCCGAAAGAAGAAAAATCCGGCGTCAAAGAAGCCGGTCAGGGAGAATTGGTCGCCGGCAAAACACAGCCTTGGCGCTCTCTTCAAGAACAATCCCAAGCTCGCCAGGAAAGTGGTGATCGTCGATCCCGACAAGCCGCATCTGATCGATCTGCTCGAGCCGCTGGGCCTGTAGGGTCCGGGAGTTTACGGGGGTGGCTTTCTGAAGCCGTCCCGAGCCGCCCGGACTGGGAGGCCAGGAACGTCACTCACGCAAACGCGATGGTGCGTCGGTGGGATGCACCCATGCGCGGCGGTGCCTGCCGGAGAAGGACTTCGCCGTCTATGTTGTTCCGGTAGAACGAATCCTTCGCGGCGTTGCGCCGCCCCACGACGTCCGATCGAGATGAACAAGTTCGAACGGCAGAGCAGTTCTGCCGATATCCAGACTTTGCCCGACGATATCGCCGAAGAGCTGTCCCGGCTTCCGAGCGAAGTCATCAGCGTCGATGACGCCCCATCGATCGCGCCGCCGGCGCCGCTGTCACAGGATGAGGTCCGCACCATCGTCATCAGCCTGATGCTGACGATGTTCCTGGCCGCCCTCGACCAGACCATCGTGGCGACCGCGCTGCCGACCATCGGACGCCAGTTCCAGGACGTCTCCAATCTCTCCTGGGTCATCACTGCCTATCTGCTCGCCTCGACCGCGGTCGCGCCGGTGTTCGGCACCTTGAGCGACATCTACGGCCGACGCGCCATGATCATCATCTCGCTCAGCCTATTCGTCGCGGGCTCGGTGCTGTGCGCGATCGCGCCGAACATGCCGATGCTGATCCTGGCGCGCGGCCTTCAGGGGCTCGGCGGCGGCGGCATCATGCCTGTCGTGCAGACCGTGATCTCGGACGTCGTGAGCCCGCGCGAGCGCGGCCAGTATCAGGCCTATTTCTCCAGCGTGTGGATGGTCGGCGGCATCTTGGGCCCGGTTATCGGCGGTGTGTTCGCCGAGCATCTGCACTGGTCGATGATCTTCTGGATCAATCTGCCGCTGACAGCCGCGGCGCTCGCCCTGCTGCTGCCGAAGATGAAGAAAATCCCGGTATTCCACCGCAAGCGCAAGGTCGACTGGCTCGGCGGCGTTCTGCTGATGGCCTCCGCCGTGGTCTTCATGCTGGTGCTGACCTGGGGCGGCACGCGCTTTCCCTGGCTGTCGCCGACGGTGCTCGCGATGGTCGGCGGCGCGGTCGCGCTCGTCGTCACCTTCGTCTGGCATGCCCGTCGCGCCGCCGAGCCGTTCCTGCCGCT
>NZ_JALBHA010000288.1:0-8272 GCF_023006445.1 Bradyrhizobium sp. SHOUNA76 | reverse complement strand
AGCGCGGCGAGCTCGACCTTGCGCTGTTCAAGCGCGCAGCCGGCGAGAACGGCGCCATCGCGGTGTGGCCGGAGCGGGTGCATTGGGTCACCAGCAAGAGCCATCCGGTCGACGTTCACGCCGCGTCCGTGCCGCTGATCGGCTTTCCGACCGGCTGCCTCTACCGGGCCGGCGCCATCCACGCGCTGGAAAGCGTCGGCCGTGCCTGGCACATGGCCTATTCCTCATCGAGCCTTTCCGGCATCCAGGCCGCGGTCGCCGCCGGCATGGGCTTGAGCATCCTGTCGGAGATGTCGATCCAGGCCGACCATCGCGTGCTGACGGCGAAGGAAGGTTTTGCGCCGATCAACAAGACCGAGGTCGCACTGATGGCTTCGCCGGATGCGAGCCCGGCAACGCTGCGGCTTGCGGATCGTCTCGCCGAGTTTTGCGATGCGGTGCAGGCCAAGGCGGCCTGAAGGCGGCTTGAATTCGCGAGGCTTGCCGCCCGCCGCTCAATTCGCCGCCGACATCAGCCTGTCGCCGCACGCATTCGCATAAAACCTGCCGCCGCATTGGCGCTTGATGGCAGCGCAGCGGGCCGCGGGCGACGCGTTCTGCGGGACCGTGAAGCCGCAGCTCAGGCCGTCGGCGCTACGACCGGGTTTGCCGGCGGCAAACGCGGCACTGGAGGCGGTGATGCAGATGACGAGCAGGGCCGCCGCGGCGATTTCGATCAGCAGTCTCATGAAGATGTTCCTCCACACTGAGGGCTGAATTGATCCGCAATCTAGCACCGAATCCCGGGTTTCTCCGTGCTCGTCCGGGTTCCCAAAGCGGCCCGTTCCTTGCATAAATTGACGCCAGCGCAGTGCACGGCCGCGCCGATGACGATTCCGGTGCAGGGGCAAGACGCGTAGGGTGAGTAGTGTTCTTTCGACCAGGAAGTGACGGCTTTGCAAGATCAATCGTTCCAGCCCAGTTTTCCCGCCCCCGGGCAGCCCATCGACGAACTCGCGCTGGCTGAGATCAAGGGCGCGATCCTGGCGAAGCTGCGCCTTGCCATCGGCAAGGACGCAGGGATGGCGACCAAGCACGACTGGTACCAGGCCGCGGCGCTGACGTTGCGCGACCGCATCGTGCATCGCTGGCTCAGCGCCGAGAAGCGCAGCTACGATGCGGGGCGCAAGCGCGTCTACTATCTCTCGCTCGAATTCCTGATCGGCCGCCTGTTCACCGACGCGCTCAACAATATGGGGCTCCTGAAAATCTTCGAGGTTGCGCTCGGCGACCTCGGCGTCTCCCTGCCCGACTTGCGCAAATGCGAGCCGGATGCGGCGCTCGGCAATGGCGGTCTCGGCCGGCTTGCCGCCTGCTTCATGGAAAGCATGGCGACGCTGTCGATCCCCGCGATCGGCTACGGCATCCGCTACGATTACGGCCTGTTCCGCCAGATCATCAATCAGGGCTGGCAGCAGGAATATCCGGACGAATGGCTCGGCTTCGGCAATCCCTGGGAATTGCAGCGGCCGGAAGTGATCTACAACATTCATTTCGGCGGTGGCGTCGAGCATGTCGACGACAAGGGCCGCGACCGCGCGATCTGGCATCCGGGCGAGACCGTGCAGGCGATCGCCTATGATACGCCGATCGTCGGCTGGCGCGGCCAGCACGTCAACGCGCTCCGCCTGTGGTCGGCGCGCTCGCCCGATCCGTTGAAGCTCGACGCCTTCAACAAGGGCGACTATGTCAGCGCCAGCGCCGAGCAGTCGCGCGCGGAAGCGATCTGCAAATTCCTCTATCCGAACGACGAGAGCCCGGCGGGCCGCGAGCTGCGCCTGCGCCAGGAATATTTCTTCGTCTCCGCGTCGCTGCAGGACCTGGTCAATCGTCACCTGACCTCCGACGGGCAGCTTCGCAGCCTCGCGATGAAGGTCGCGGTGCAGCTCAACGACACCCATCCGAGCCTCGCCGTCACCGAGCTGATGCGGATCCTGGTCGACCTGCACAATTTCCGCTGGGACGAGGCCTGGAAGATCACGGTCGCGACGCTGTCCTACACCAACCACACGCTGCTGCCCGAGGCGCTGGAGACCTGGCCGGTCGAGCTGTTCGAGCGGCTGTTGCCGCGGCATCTGGAGATCATCTACCGCATCAACGTGCAGCATCTGGCGCTCGCGGAGGCGCGCTGCCCGGGCGACATCGACTTCCGTGCCTCGGTATCGCTGATCGACGAGAAGAGCGGGCGCCGCGTGCGCATGGGCCAGCTCGCCTTCGTCGGCTCGCACCGCATCAACGGCGTCTCGGGGATGCATTCGGACCTGATGCGCGAGACCGTGTTCCACGACCTCAACCATCTCTATCCCGGCCGCATCACCAACAAGACCAACGGCATCACCTTCCGCCGCTGGCTGATGCTGGCGAATCCGAAGCTGACCGATCTGTTGCGCGAGACCTGCGGCGAGGCCGTGCTCGACGATCCGACCCAACTCTCGCTGATCGAGGCCCGCGCCAGCGACGTCGAATTCCAGAAGAAATTCCGCGCCGTCAAGCTCCACAACAAGACCGTGCTGGCGCGCCTGATCGGCGAGCGGCTCGGCATCAAGGTCGATCCGAACGCGCTGTTCGACGTGCAGATCAAGCGCATCCACGAATACAAGCGCCAGCTCCTCAACGTCATCGAGACGGTCGCGCTGTATCAGGCGATCAAGGACGACCCCAACGGCAATTGGGTGCCGCGGGTGAAGATCTTCGCCGGCAAGGCGGCGGCAAGCTATCGCTACGCCAAGCTGATCATCAAACTGATCAACGACGTCGCGGAGGTCGTCAACAACGATCCCGCGATCGGCGGCAAGCTGAAGGTCGTCTTCCTGCCCGACTACAATGTCAGCCTGGCCGAGGTGATCATTCCCGCGGCCGACCTCTCCGAGCAGATCTCCACGGCCGGCATGGAAGCCTCCGGCACCGGCAACATGAAGCTGGCGCTCAACGGCGCCATCACCATCGGCACGCTCGACGGCGCCAATATCGAGATCCGCGACCATGTCGGCGCGGAGAACATCGCGATCTTCGGCATGGAGGCCGGCGACGTGATGATCCGGCGCAAGCAGGGGTTGGACGCCTCCGACGTCATCCGCAATTCGCCGAAGCTGCAGCGCGCCATCAATGCGATCGGCGCCGGCGAGTTCTCGCCCGGCGATCCCGGCCGCTTCGAATCGATCGCGCACGCGCTGCGCTATCTCGACCATTACATGGTCAGCGCCGATTTCGATTCCTATTACGAGACTCAGCGCGCAGTCGATGCGCGCTGGCTGGTCTCGCCGGCCTGGACACGCGCCTCCATCCTCAACGTCGCGCGCATGGCGTGGTTCTCCTCGGACCGCACCATCCGCGAATACGCCGAGGAGATCTGGAACGTGCCGGTCAATCCGACCACGCCGCAGCTTCCGAATTTGCGCGACGTAGCAGGCTGATTTTCCGCGGCGTGGAAGCGGCGCTACCTGCGAGGTTATTGATCTGGCAGGATAGCAATCATATTACGGCTTGAGCTTTTTCTGGCCGGAGTCGATCGTGCCTGTCGGCGAGTATATGAGCCCGGATGGGCAGCTTCGATTGCTGGTCATATGTCCCGATGGGGACTGGACGCTGGGTTTTGACGGTTTCCCCTGGCACACGCACGGCAGCATCCTTGCCAGTCTTTCAGGAAAGGACGAGGAAACTGCCATCGACGACTTCGTTGCCGACCTGACCAGCGGCAAGAGCATCATTGCGCTGAAGCGCATAGGGGGCTCGATCGCGGATGCCTGGGTTACAGATGATCCGGCGGACGACGTTTTGAGTTCGCAGCAGTATGGCCCTGGTGATGAGACGATGGAGTTTCGTCGTTGGGACGGAAGCTCAGTAGAGGTCTAATCCAATGCACGCCAAGCTCCCGCACCCATTCGACGACGCCACCCGCATCACCGCGGGTGACAGCAGCTGGCAGGGGCACACCAGCGACGATTACTGGGCCTTTGTCGGTCCGTTCGGCGGCGCCACGGCTGCGACCATCCTGCGCGCGCTGATCGAGCATCCAGAGCGCGCCGGCGAGCCGCTGGCGCTGACCGTCATTTACTGCGCGCCGATCGCGAAAGGCCCGTTCGATCTCGACCTGCGGCTGGTGAAGGCCAACCGCTCCAGCCAGCACTGGAGCGTCGAACTGTCGCAGGGCGGCGGCGAGGTCGCAACGCTTGCCACCGCCGTGTTCGCCGAGCGCCGGCCGTCCTGGGAGCACAGGGTGGCGCAATATCCTGAGACCAAGCCGTTCGAGCAGACGCTGCCGTTTCCAAAAATCGCGGCGTCCTGGGCCAACCAGTATGAATTCCGCTTCGTCGAGGGCGAGATGCGGATCGGCCCGCCGCAGGCCGAGCTCGCCGGCACCTATTCAAAGCTCTGGATCAGCGACCGCACGCCGCGCAAGCTCGACATGCTGTCGCTGATGTCGATGTCGGACGCCTTTTTCGGCCGCGTCTTCCACGCGCGGCGCGCGCTGGTGCCGTTCGGCACGGTGTCGCTGACGACGTATTTCCACACCGACAGCGACGAGCTCGCGGCGGAGGACGTCACGCGCGTGCTCGCGACGGCAGACGCAAAGATCCTCCACAAGAGCTACGCCGACCAGAATGCCGAGCTGTGGTCGCCGAACGGAAGGCTGCTCGCGACCAGCACGCAGATCGCGTATTTCAAAGCCTAGCTGCTTCCACGATCTCGTCATTGCGAGCGCAGCGAAGCAATCCAGACCGTCTCCGCGGCGGGATTCTGGATTGCTTCGCTACGCTCGCAATGACGCATGGAGAGATTATACCCACAAACAAAAAGGGCGGCCTCGCGGCCGCCCTTTTGCATTTCAAACGTTAGTGCCTCACTCCGCCGCGAGCTTCACGTCCGGCGCGGCGGCGCGCACCTCGGCGTCGACCTGGGCTTCGAACTTGGCGAAGTTCTTCTGGAACATGCCGACCAGCGCGCGGGCGGTCTTGTCGAACTCGTCCTTGTCCTTCCAGGTGTTGACCGGGTTGAGGATCTCGCTCGGCACGCCCGGCAGCGCGGTCGGGACCGCGAAGCCGAAATATTTGTCGGTGCGGAATTCGACGTTGCGAAGCGAGCCGTCGAGCGCGGCGGTCAGCAGCGCGCGCGTCACCTTGATCGGCATGCGCGAGCCGACACCGTATTTGCCGCCGGTCCAACCGGTGTTGACCAGCCAGCAATCGACATTGTGCTGGGCGATGAGGTCACGCAGCATGTTGCCGTAGACGGATGGATCGAGCGGCAGGAAGGGCGAGCCGAAGCAGGTCGAGAATTCCGGCTGCGGCTCGTTGCCGAGACCGCGCTCGGTGCCGGCGACCTTGGCGGTGTAGCCGGACAGGAAGTGATACATCGCCTGCGCCGGCGTGAGCTTGGCGATCGGCGGCAGCACGCCGAAGGCGTCGGCGGCGAGCATCACCACGTTCTTCGGCTGCGGCGCGCGGCCGGTGCGCGATGCGTTCGGGATGAAGTCGAGCGGATACGCAGAACGCGTGTTCTCGGTCTTGGAGCCATCGTCGAAATCCACCACGCGGGTGTCATCGTCGAGCACGCAATTCTCGAGCACCGCGCCGAAGCGCGTCGAAGCCGCGTAGATCTCGGGCTCTGCCTCCTGCGACAGCTTGATGCACTTGGCATAGCAGCCGCCCTCGAAATTGAAGACGCCGTTCGGGCCCCAGCCATGCTCGTCGTCGCCAATCAGCGTGCGGTTGGGATCGGCCGACAGCGTGGTCTTGCCGGTGCCTGATAGCCCGAAGAAGATCGCCGCGTCGCCCTTGGCGCCGACATTGGCCGAGCAGTGCATCGGCATCACGCCGCGCTCGGGCAGGTAATAGTTCAGCGTGGTGAAGACCGACTTCTTCATCTCGCCGGCGTAGTAGGAGCCGCCGATCAGGACGATCTTGCGGGCGAAATCGATCGCGACCACGTTCTCCGACTTGCAGCCATGGCGCTTCGGATCGGCGCGGAAGCTCGGCATGTCGATGATGGTGAGCTCCGGCGTGAAGCTCGACAGCTCGACCGCCTCGGGGCGGATCAGCAGCGTGCGGATGAACAGCGAATGCCAGGCGAGCTCGGTGAAGACGCGGGTCTTGATCCGGTAGGCCGGATCGGCGCCGCCGTAGAGATCCTGCGCGAACAGGCTCTTGCCTTCGGCGTGCTTGAGGAAGTCCTGGTAGAGCGTCTCGAACTGCTCCGCGGTGATCGACTGGTTGCCGGCCCACCACATCTTCTTGTCGGTGGTGGCGTCACGCACCGTGAACTTGTCCTTGGGGCTGCGGCCGGTGAACTCACCGGTGTCAGCGCAGAGCGCGCCGTCGGCAGACAACACCGCCTCGCCCGCTGCGAGCGAGTATTGATAGAGTTGCGGCGCACCGAGGTTCCAGTGAACCTGCTTGAGATTCTTTAAGCCGAATTTGTCGGCGCCGAAGGCACCGTTGCGCACGCCCGTCTCTTGCACGAAAAATCCTCCTAGAACCCGCGACACTCAGCGCGATCATGCTTTGGCGCCGTCGCGGTCACCGTGAATAATAGGCCATCCGGCCTCGGCTGGGCGACCTAATAATGATGAACGCTGGCGTTGCCAAGCTGATCCCGTAGGATTTGGTTTATTCAAGGACCGCGCCAAACGTCGCGCATGTCAGCCCTGAGCAGGTACATCAAAAAATCACGAATGATCGCGCAACCAAATGCCTGTTTGCGTGTTACTTCCGGTTATTGCGACGCACAATCCCTGTGGCGTCTTCTTATCTTACCTCCCCTTCGCCGATCAGTGCGAACGGCCCCCACATCGCGGGGTAGGCGTTGCGCGGCGACGAGGTGTCGTCGACAAACGTCAACATCGCGCGGCGCAAGGCTTCGGCACGACCGATCTTTGGTTCTTTCTTGAGCAGGTCGAAAGTCGACGTCGTCAGGCGGGTGGCGGCTTCCGAATCCACGGCCCAATGCGAGACCAGAAGCGCGCGGGCACCCGCATAGAAGAACGAACGCGCCAATCCCGACAGCGCCTCGGCGCCGGGCTTGTCGCCGGCGATGGTGTTGCAGGCGGACAGCACCACCCAATCGGCGTTGAGCTTGAGCTGGGCCACCTCGCTCGCGGTCAGAAGACCATCGTCGAGCTCCGACGGCTGATCGGGAATGGACAACGCAAGCGAGGGCTCACCCAGTCCCTTGACGTCGCCGGCAACGAGGCCATGGGTGGCAAAGTAGACGATGCCGTATTGAGCAAGCGCTGCACGCTTCAGCGTCGTTTCGCTGGCATCGCGGCCGAGATGGATGTCGGCATCTGTGGCGCCGATGTCCTTCGCCACCGCGTTCAGCTCGTCGGCGGTATCGGGCAGTTGCGGCAGCGCTTTCGCAAGCTGCGCGCGATCGACGCCGGCGCCGCGCCAGAAATCGGTATAGGCGCTCGTCGCGATGCTGCGCGCGGCGACCTTGCCGCTAGCAGCGCGACGGTCGGCGGGTCCTTCGGCTGCGGGGTTGAAGACGGGATCGCCGAAGCCGGTCATCGGTTTTGCGCCTTGATCCCTGCGCGCGAAGGCCCGCAACGATTTCAGGCTGATCACCGAGGGCAGCACCGAGACGGCCTGACGCCGGAGCAGCCAGGCGGCCTCGCGATAGCCCTCGAGCCTGTCCGGGATCGCAGCCTGCGGCGTCTCCGTCACCAGCAGATGAAACGGCAACGCAGTCAGCGCCGCCGATGGCACCAGCAGCAGGTTGCGCTTGCCTTTCGTCAACGCCTCGACCGGGCCGAGCAGCGCGACATAGAGCTCGTTCGCGAGCGCAAGATCGAACAGCCCCGATTTGCCGGAGGCGTCACGCGCCTTGCCGACATCCAGCCCCTTGCGGAAGGCCGCCACCTTCCGTGCCATCGCGTCCGCGCCGAGCGAAATCTCCTTCCACTCGACGCCCTCGCGCGTGATCGCGATGACATAGCTCTGCTTGTCGACGACGGAATAGATCACCATCGCCTCGTCAGCCGACAGCAGCGGCTGGATATCCTTCACCGCCAGCGGCAGCGGGTTGGAGAGCGAGGAATAGTCAGGAAACTCGACGGCGAGGGTCTTCTGCAGTCCGCTGCGCTCGCTCGCGATCGCCGCAATCCGCGCGCGGCTGCGTTGCTCGGCTGCGCGGTCTCGCTGGGCCGACTGCTTCGACACCGCAGCTATGATCGCCTTGTCGAGCGCCTCGGCCTCGGCCGCGAGATCCTGATCCCGGCGCACCAGTTCGGCGAGCC
>NZ_JALBHA010000287.1:0-8286 GCF_023006445.1 Bradyrhizobium sp. SHOUNA76 | reverse complement strand
ATCCAGGATCTTGGCGTTGTTCGGCTCCTGCTCGAACTTCACCAGCTGATTGTCCACGGTGTCCAGGCTCTCGCTGGTCTCCGTCAGAAACTCCCGCAACAGATCATCCATGAGCTACGCCTTACTGAGCTGGACTTCGACGCCTGGGCCGCGCTTGGAAGCGACGGAAGCCCTCTTTCGATGGTTAGACATCCCCTTTCACGGTCCCGTTAATTTCATCCTCCGTGCTAATACGGATATTGAAGAGAAGTTTGCCCTTCGGCTGCACGCGAGGGCGCTTTTCCGCAAAACCGTCATGGCGCCGCGGCGGCGAGACGCGTGAGGTAAACGCGCCGATAGCGGCGCGGCGGGGCGCACGAGAAAGTCCTGCTCGTGAAGGACGATAGGCACGGCCTGCGCGGGATTGAACGAAGCGGTCCGCGATCGAGGGCGCCCTCGCCGCCGTCATTTCGCGCTCGCCGAGACCGGCAAAGTTCGCGCTTTCGGTAAACGAACCGTTACCCCGTGACCGCTGCGGCGCGCGCGGCGCTAACCCAGTCGCGCGGCCGACGCAATGTCGCGGTGCTCCGCCAGGCAATCATTGATGGCGGCGAGCAGCGCGTGCGGCGTGAACGGCTTGCGCAGGCAGCGTGCGGCCCCGAGCTCCAGCGCCATCCGGAGGAAATCGGGTGCGGGCGAATTCAGATTGGCGAAAGCGTAGCCCGACATCGCGATCAGCGGAATGACAGGCGCCCGCTCGTGGAAGATCCGGATCGACTCGAACCCGCGCATATGCGGCATGAAAATGTCGATGATCATCAGATCGAACTGTTCGTGTTCGAGGGCCCGCAGTCCGGCTTCACCTCCCTCGGCGATCGTGACCCGAAAATTGTTGCGCTGGAGATAGATCTCGATGGCCATGCACACCATCGGGTCGTCGTCGACAACGAGAATATGGCGCAGGCCGTCTCGTCCCATTTGAGCGTCCCGTTTCGGCAATTCAATCATGGAGCCGTGGCGCACGCCTGTCTCCTCCGGTTTCGATCGAGAAATGGATGGTTGCTAATGTCGTTGGCGGCGCCGGGAAAACGAAGACGATGGGTGGCGCCATGATCGGTAGCGGCGTCGGATGTCCGTAGGCACTCGTCCGATGTAGGAGGATGCGCGGGTCGACCGGCGCCCGATCGCAGCCCGGATGCAAATGCTTCCGGCTCATGAAAGCCCCCTTGCCGCTTTTTCCTGCGCTCCTTGCAGGACGGACGCGCAGGCTCGCAAAGCGAATCAGCGCGTCACCCTTATTTCCGCCGCAAATGCCCCAGGCTGTCTGCCCTCTAATGGGCATATGGACATCACCACAACCATTACAATATATTTCCCCACCACGCAACTGGATGACGAACGGGCGCGACACCAATCGGAATATCGAACGCGCCAGATTGACCTGCATGACCGCGAGCGGCCACCCGCCCAATCAGTTGCTGCAAATGCTCGATGCGGCAGGTTTCGATCTGCTGAGCCCTCATCTCGCGACAGTGGAAATGGTCAGGGGAACTGTCTTGGGCGAGGCGGGCACCGCGCTGAAATATGTCTACTTTCCACACAGCGGCTCCGTTTCGATCACGGTCGGCCTGTCCGACGGACAGATGATCGAGGTGGCGATGCTGGGCCGTGACAGCGTCGTGGGCGGCGGCGCAGCGCTGGCCGATGGCATCATGCCGGCAGACGCTGTCGTGCTGTTTCCCGGCAGGGCTTGTGTGCTTGAAATCGCGGCTTTCCGGGCAGTCGCAGCCGCAAGCGCGCCGTTTCGCAGCCTGATGGTCCGCCATGAGCAGGCCCTGCTCGCACATGCTCAGCAGTCCCTGCTCTGCAATACGCTGCATCCCGTCGAGGCGCGGCTGGCGCGCTGGTTGTTGCGTGCCCGCGACCTGTCCGACAGCGGGATTCTCCCGCTGACGCAGGAAGCGCTGGCGCAGATGATGGGCGTACGGCGCAACGCTATTTCGCTCGTCGCACATGCGCTTCAGCGTGCCGGCATCATTCACTACGCACGCGGCCAGATCGAAATCCTCGACTTGCGGGCGCTGGAAGCGACCTCCTGCGGCTGCCATTCGGCGGTGAAGGCCCACCACATGCGCCTGATGGGACCCTCGCGGTGACGAGAAACTCCACGCGCCCGACTGCACGCCGACGTGCACAGATGCCGCAGGGACGATCGCCCGATGTGCCACCGGCGGACATCTTGTCCCAATTGCCAATATATCCCGACGGGAAGATGATGGAACTTGCTCGCCCAGGAAGGGGTTTCACCTGCCGCGACCCGCTGGTGCAGGAGAGGGGAGGCCGCTTTGGAAACGATGGTGCGCCCATCCAACGGTTTCCTGTCCGCACTGCCGGCGGACGATTATGAATTGATCCGCCCGCACCTGCGAACAGTTGACCTGCCCCATGACTACGTCCTGGTCGAGACCGGCGAGACGCTCAAGCGCGCTTATTTTCCTCACCGCGGCGTCATCTCGCTGGTGGTTAAACTCGCCAAGGGCGAGCATGTGCAGGTCGCCATGATCGGCCGCGACAGCTTGCTCGGGACGCTCTCGACCATGGGCGATGCGTGCGCGTTGAACACCGCCGTCGTGCTGGTGCCGGGCCTTGCGTCGATCATGGATCTCGACCGGCTGCGGATCGCCGCCGACCAAAGCAGCACTCTGCGCACGTTGCTGACGCGCCACGGACTGGCGGTTTACGCTCAGGTCCAGCAGACCGCGGGCTGCAACGCCGCCCATCCGGTGGAGGCACGGCTGTCACGCTGCCTGTTGCACACTCATGACCTCTCGGGTGACTACCGGCTGCTGCTGACCCAGGAGGCCATGGCACAGATGATCGGGGCGCGGCGCAACAGCGTGTCGCTGGTCGCCAATACATTGCAGCAGGCCGATTTCATCCATTACAGCCGCGGGCACATCCAGATCGTCAACCTCGACGGCCTGCGCCAGACGGCGTGCGAATGCTACGCCACCGTGAAGGCCCAGTACGACCGGCTGCTCGCCCCGCGCTGACCGCAGCTCGATGGTAAACCGCAGGCTAATGCCGGCCTGCAAACACCTCATGTCCTGCTACCGAAACTGAAATTCGAATGCCGTAGACACGGGGGTGCCCTCGCGCCGGGACCTGCCGCGCGACAATGACCCGTGATCAAGGCCAGGCCATGTTTGAAGCCCCCGTCGCGCCCGCGCAGAAGGCGCTCGATGCCGAACCCGCGCGCGAGCCGCGCGCATACGAAGCGCTGGTGCGCGAGATCGGCGAGGACGGTGCCTGCGAAGTGCGCGAGGTGTTCTGGAGCGAGACCTGCGCACGCCTGCAACTGTTCCGCACGCTCTCGCTCGCTCAGCACCATGCCAGGATCGCGCGCGAAGCGCATTCGCTGAAGAGCGCGGCCGGGACATTCGGCTATGTCAGGCTCGCGGCGCTGGCATTGACGCTGGAGAGGTCGGCAGAGAGGCTCGGCGATGCCGAATTCCGCGATCTCCTGGACCGGATGGATGCCGCCTATGTCGCCGCGCGCGCACAGGAGCCGCGCTAACCACTCCGGCGTGCATTCCCGCCGTACTTCTACGGTTGGCGATTTTTAGAGATGGCTAATCATAGGTGGTGATAGTCGCGGGAAACCAGGAGGGTTTCCATGTTCACCTACGAGACCGCGGACCAGAAGGAGGTTCGCCGCTTCCGCATCGCACAGTTCAACGGCCGGATGGCGACGGTGAGGGCTGGCGAGTCGACGGTGACCGGCTTCGTGCGTTCGGTGCTGGAGCAGGAATCGAGCATGCCTCCCCGCTGGACCATCACCATTATCCCGAACGGGCCGAAGGAAGAAATCAAGCCGCTGCGTCCCGCCTCGCGCGCGCGTCCCTTCGCCGAAGACTATTTCTGAGCGCGATCGGGTTCTCGAGATATATCTTCCGGCCTTTGTCCGCACCGCCTGCCGGCGATGCAACACGCCAGCCTCAATCGATCGAATGCAGCAGCGCCGCACGGACGAGATCCGCGGTGTTGCGCGCACCGAGCTTGCGCATCGCCTCGGCACGATGGCTCTCGAACGTGCGCGGACTAATCTGCATCCGAAGCGCACCCTGCTTGTTCGAGTATCCCTCGCTGATCAGCCTCAGCACCTCGCGCTCGCGCTTCGTCAGCCGCTTCTGGCCCGACAGGCCGAGGAGTTCGGCACTCGGCACGCGCTGGGCTTGCTGGGCGCGGACGGCCTTCGATTCTGCGTCCTCGGCACTGGACGGGATCGACAAGCCACCCTTGTGACGACCCGCAAGCTGCTTGACCAGGCCGCAAACCCGCTCGGTCTGTGCCAGCGCGTTCTCGACCACCCGCTGCAAATAGGCACGGTCGCCGGTGACGGGCGCGAACTGATCGCTGTGATGCTTGATCTCGCCCATGTAGAGCAGCAGCGCAGTCAGGGGGCCGTTGAGCTCGCGGGCAATGGCAGCGGCCATTTCGTCGGCCGCCTTGGCCCGGGCGGCGCTCAGGCGGACGAAATCGAGCTCATCAGTTGGAGCAGCGCTGCTTTCGTACCATTCCGACGGCCGCGAATCGGTGGCCGTATCATTCTGTGACCCCATGTCACTCATTTAGCGGAACCGGGGGCGGTCTGTGGTTAACTTTTTGCTCCGTAAGACTACGGTGATTTCGGCGGTTTTGCGCTAAAATGGCGACGTCGGCACAATTTGTGCTTGCGGCGCGCGGCGCCCGATCCCGCAAGGGTTGAGTTTCCTGCTGAGGTCTTCGGCAAACGGTCCGAAAACTCCTTAACCGCCGCTTTCGCCCGAGGCCGCCCCCCGGCTTTTACGGAATAATTAACGGCGACTTGCTTCTCTTAGGAGGTTGAGAGCGCGCAAATGCCTCCACGCATTGGGCCCGCACGCCCGCGGGACACGCTGCGAAAGATTGCGTGCCATGGACGAGATCGATCGGCTGTCGGAATTCCTGCAGAGGCTGACGCCGCTGTCGCGCAGCTGTCTGCTCAGTGAGCTGGAGCGGCTCGAGCTGTGCGGCCTCGACATGCCGGGCTCGGCCGACGTCCAGTCCCGCTTGCGCGCCGAGTTTCGCAAGGACGGATCGACCCAGGCGCGCGCCACCAGCCCGTCGCGCTATTTCTTCGCACCGCTCGAGCTGCTCCTGATCGACGGCGCGCCCGAGCACGCCAATATGGGGCGGATCTCGCGCAACACCCTCACCCCGATCTGGGAATGGATCTGCCGCGACCTGCTGCCGACCATGGCCCGCGACTACATCAAGGCGATCAGCGACCAGGTTGCCGCCAACAATCCGAAGGAAGTCCTGAAGATCGCATCGACCTTCCAGACCAAGGTCGTCAAGGTGCTCGAGAGCACCTTCGCTTCGGCGGAGAGCACCGAATTCGCGCGGGCCAAGCTCGCGCAGTATACGGCGTCGCGCAGCGCCTTCGACGACGTCAGGAAGATGCAGCATGTGCTGCGCGCCGGCGATGCGCTGCCGAAATTCAATGAAAAGCTGCCTGCAAAAATCGCGAGATTCGACGACGGCCAGGTTGCCCAGATCACCGCGCAGCTCGACGCCTTCAAGAAGGCCCATCCCGAGGCACTGCCCTTCGCTCTGACGCTGGTGGCGAGGCGCCTTGCGACGTCCTGGCAATTGGTGCGCCTCGCCACCAAGGCCGCCGCGAGCAAGAGCCCTGCCGACGTCGCCGCCGCGCCCTATGCCTGCGTCGTTCCCATGGTGCTCGACCGGCTCGACGACAAGCGCCTCGCGCTTCGTATCGCGCTCCGGCACAACCGGGTGCTGGTCGCCCGCGACCTGCTCACCGAGATCTATGACACCGAATATGCGCTCAAGGTGCGCATCGACGGCATCGAAAACAGCGAATGGGGAATCCGGCTCCAGCAATTGATGGACGCGATCGCGGCGCTGGTGTCCGCCGAGGTAAGCCGCTTCCCTTCCAATGTCGGCCACATCCTCGGCTCTCGCCGACTGCGCAGCCATGACACGCTCGGCGGCAAGCTGACTTATCTGGCCTGGAAGGGGCGCGACGCGATGCAGGACGGCGCGGCCGCGTTCCGCAAATTGATCGGGCAAACCTGATATCGCGCGGCGCGCGTCAATGCGCGCGCGGCAGGCACAGGAAGCGATCGAGAAATCGTCCTGACATCACGACCCTGAACCACCAATACATCAAACGCCGCGTCGTCATTGTCGCAATCCTCGACAGCCCACCACCGGCTGAGCCGAGCAATAGCGCAAGTGCAGCAACCCGCATGTGATGCGCTTCACATTCCCGGCCGCGGGCCTGGCCGCGTTGTCGCAGAACTGTCGCGGGCGAAGGCGGAACATGCGCGCATCGCGGGAAAGAAGACGACGCGGTCCTGTTCCCCGTCATCGAGCACTCGCCGCACATCTCGAAAAAGCCACCGGTCAATCCTCCGACGATCCCGCATTGCTTCGAAAGGGCACACATTCGCATTGCCCGCCTCCGTCCATCGGCGGGCACGATGCCAGTTACATCGCGCGAGAAAAATTTCGCGTGCGCTGGCAGGCGTTGCGCCTGCGGTGCTCGGGTACGCGAATTCTTTTCGAACAGACTGTTGAAAAATTAGCTCGAATTGCAGGGTTTAACGTTACTCAGATAATTCAAGAACGATGTGATGCTCTCCTTATTTGAACCCACGCTCCGCGTTTAAGAAACCGTCACGGAACGGGAGTGACGTTGATGAACGATGGGATGGTTGAGCTCGTCGGACGAAGGCCTGTGACCTTCGGACGACGAAAGGTAACGCCGCGCGCCTGCGTGGCCGATAGCAAGCGGCATCTGCGCGCCTTTCTCAGCGAGGTGCTGGAGGATCTCGGCTTCGTCACCAGCGAATGCGCCAGCGCGGACGAACTGCAGACGGTGCTCGCCACCGATCTGCCCGACCTGATCCTGCTCGGCGTCGCCACTGACGGCATCGAGCCGGGGAGATTCCTCGAAATATTGGTGCGGGAGGCTTTTGCCGGCAAGGTTCTGACCGTCGGCGCCCGGGAGTCGATCATCGTCAGGGCCGTGCAGCAGGTCGGCGAGGAATATGGTCTTACCATGCTGCCGCCGCTGACGACGCCCTTTGCCGCGGAAACGCTGCGCGAACGCGTCGCCATGCTGCTGCCGGAGGAGCCGGCGCCGAGCCCGGCCGTGCATGTCGGCGAGGCCCTGCATGCCGGCTGGCTTGAGCTCTGGTACCAGCCCAAGATCGACGCGCGCACGCTGGTCCGCAGCGGCGCCGAGGCGCTGGTGCGGATGCGGCATCCGACCTGGGGCGTGGTGCCGCCCGCCTATTTCATTCCGGAGCCGCACGATCCGCATTTGCGCGATCTGTCGGAGTTCGTGATCGGGCGCGCCATGCAGGACTGGCACTATCTTCTGGAGCAACAAAGCCCGGTTGACCTGTCGATCAATCTTCCCGCGTCTTATCTCAAGGAGCCGCAGGCAGTGCGCGATCTCTGCCGCAGCATGCCGACGCATCCGGCCTTCGGCGGGCTGACGGTCGAGATCGACAGCGACGAGGCGATCCGCGATCTCGATCACCTGACCGAGGTCGCGCGCGAGGTCGGCCTGCACAATATCGGCCTCTCGATCGACAATCTCGGCGCCAACTGGCCGGCGCTGATGGGCCTGGACAAGCTTCCCTTCGTCAAGCTGAAGGCCGACCGGCAGTTCGTCACCGGCAGCGGCAACGATCGGCTGAAGCGGACGGTGTGCCGCGACATCGTCGAGCTCGCGCAGAGCTATGGCGCGCGCAGCGTCGCCCAGGGGGTCGAGAGCCGCTCCGACCTCGTTGCGGCCAACGAACTGGGCTTCGACCTCGTGCAGGGCTTTCTGTTTGGCAAGCCGATGCCGCTGAAGAAATTTGCAAGGAGCGCGCTGACGCGGACGGTGATGGGGCAGGCGTGAGGCGAAAGCCTCACGCGAACCGGCGCGCGAAGAAGACGCAGGCAACCACGAGTGCGGTTGCGGCAATCATGCTCCAGGCGACCGGCTCGTGCAGCAACAGGCCCGCGAGCGCAAGACCGAAGAATGGCTGGAGCTGTTGCAGCTGACCGATTCGCGCGATGCCGCCGGTCGCGAGGCCGCGGTACCAGAAGATGAAGCCGACGAACATGCTGAAGATCGAGACGTAGGCGAGCCCGATCCAGGCGGGCACGCTGACGCCGCTCCAGGCCGGCGGCCAGGTCCATAGCGCGACCGGCACCATCAGCGGCAGCGCAAGCAGGAGCGCCCAGGAGATCACCTGCCAGCCG
>NZ_JALBHA010000286.1:0-8294 GCF_023006445.1 Bradyrhizobium sp. SHOUNA76 | reverse complement strand
GCCGGCGGTGACGGCGTAGAGCACGGGCAGGTCGGGGCCATCGCGACGGCAACTGGGGTCGCCGCAGCGGCGACAGGCACACCATAATTGCGGTTCTGCACGCGGAGCAGCAGCCGGCGCGCGGTCGCGGCGAGGTCGCTGTTGTCCCAATTCGCAAGATACGCCTCGAACGAAGCGCGGGTGTTGATCGCGGTTGCGCGCTCCCAGGCCAGCATCTGGCGCCGTCGTTCCAGCACCGTGCGCAGGCGCGGCGTGCGTGTGTCCTGAGCGTACAGCTCGATATAGGCCTGATACGCCGGCACCGTGTCGTCGGTGATGACGAGTTCATAGGCGACCATGGCCGGCTTGCCCTGCAAGTCCCTGCGCCACTCCTCGACGCTGCGCGTGCCGCTGGCGAGCGCCATCGAATTTGCGCCCGGAAGGGAAGGCTGACTGCCGCTGCTCTCGCCGAAGAACTTGAAGTCGGTGGTCAGCGACGAGCTTTCCCAGGGAATCTGCCGTCCGTCGGTCGACTGCGCGACGGCGACGCGGATGCGCTTGAACACCTCCTCGATCGGAAGGTTCGGTTGCTTGGCGACCGTGAGTGCTGCGGTGGTGTAGGGGCTGTCGATGCCGGAGCCGTCCTCGGCTTCGGCGCCGGGCGAGGTCGAATAGGAGATGAACGAGCCGGGCGCACCGGCCTTGGTGTCGACGATCGCAAGTCCGTGGCCGGCGCCGCTCAGCGCGGGGAATGGATTGTTGCGGCAGGCATCGAGCATGAAGATGCGCGCCCGCGTCGGCAGCGCGCCGAGCGTGTTGAGCATGTCGTTCAGCCGGACGCCCTGGAGCGGAATGTCGGCCTCGCGCTTGGGATCGAGATCGACAGGAACGAGATAGTTCTCGCCGTCGATCTGCAGGCCATGGCCGGCATAAAACACCAGCGCAACGGTGTCGGCGCCACTGGCGCTGACCTTGCCGGCGAAATCCGAGATCGCCGCGCGCATCTCGGTTTGCGCCAGATTGGCGGCCGTGGTGACGGTGAAGCCGGCATTGCCGAGCAGCTCGGTCATGCCCTTGGCGTCGTTGGCGGCGTTGGGCAGTTCCGGCACAGTGCGATAGGCGGACTGGCCGATCACCAGCGCGAGCCGCGCTTCGGCGGCGGCGTCCGTCGGTGACATCATTTGCGTGAGCGCAAGAAGACTGGATGCAAGCAGCAAATTGGAAAAGACTGGACGGCGCATGGTGTCACCTCCATCGGCAATGCGCGATGATGTCACTTTTTCTAGGGGGCCGCCAGAAGTCCGTCTGTGCACTGGATCACGTTCGTCGTGCGGCAAAATGGGGCAGGTGTCTGCTGCGACCGGAAGGCATCGTTCTGGGTTCACCCATGTGAATTGCGCATTGATCCATGCTCCAATTGGATTGATGTCGATCCTGCGCGACGGCGCCCGTTGCGCGGGTGTGGCCGCAGGCCGATCCTCGTCGTAAGTCCGCAGGAATCCTGGTCGATTCGTCGTGCTTGCGGACGCCGCTAGACTCCTCGTGCGGCACGTCGAAGGCGAGGGAGCCTCGCTTGCCTGTGCCGCCGCTTTGGCCATACAGTCCGCGCAACAGGCTGGGGCAACGACCGCGGCGAACAAAAAAGACAATTTGGGAGAGACCGCACCATGACCATCGTGCCCGTGAACCGTCGCGCGTTCATCAAGTCATCGGCGGCGGTCACCGCCGGTCTCGTGCTCTCCCCCGCCATCATCGGCCGCGCCGAAGCCGCGACGTTGAAGCTGAAATGCTCCTCCTCGCTGCCGAACGATCCCAAATTCGCCAACGGCCGGGTCTACTACGACAATCTCGTCAAGAGCCTGAAGGCGAACGGGCTTGGTGAGCAGATCGAGGTCGCCTTCTTTCCCGACAACCAGCTCGGCCAGGAGATCGACGTCATCAACTCGGTGAAGCTCGGCGTCATCGACCTCATGGTGTCGGGCTCGTCGATCTCGGCGAATCTGGTGCCGCTGGTCGGCACGTTCGATCTCGGCTTCCTGTTCTCGAGCTTTCCGCAGCAGACCAAGGCCTTCGATGCCGGCGCCGCAAAGCCGATCGAAGACGCTCTGCTCAAGGGCGGTAACATCCGCATCATCGCCTGGGCCTATAATTTCGGCTCGCGCAGCGTGCTGGCGAAGAAGCCGGTGAAGACGCCGGAGGATCTCGCGGGCCTCAAGATCAGGACGCTGCCGAACCCCGTCATCACCGAATGCCTGCGGCTGATGGGGGCCGCGGCGACGCCGCTGGCGTTCGGTGAGATCTACACCGCGTTGCAGGCCGGCGTGCTTGACGGCCTCGAGCACGATCCGCCGACGATCCTGGCCAGCAAGTTCTTTGAAACGTCGAAGTTCTACGGACTGACGCAGCATAATTTCTCGCCGCTCGCGATCTATTTCAGCGACGTGACCTACAACCGCATGGATCCGAAGCTGCGCGAGGGGTTCCTCGATGCCGCCAAGAAGGCCGCGGCCGACACGCGCGCCCATGGACTTGCGGTCGAGAAAGAGGCGCTGGCGGCTTTGACCGAGAAGGGCGTGACGGTGGCCGAATGCGACCGCGAGGCGTTCAGGAAGCGCGTGGCGCCGCAGACCGAGAACTTCATCAAGGCGCGGCCTGAATCGAAGGCCGTCATCGACATCATCCGCGCGACCCAAGCCTGAGATGACCAAATCTGAGCTGGTGATGACAGCCGCCGTGCCCGTTTCGGGCGGCCGCCACGGGAGCATCGCCCTGCTGCTGCGTGCCAGCGACGCGATCGCGGCCATCCTGCTGGCCGCCGATCTCGTGGTGGTCTGCGCCTCCGTCCTGCTGCGTTTCTTCTTCAACGCGCCGGTCGAATGGTCGGATGACGTCGCGCGCGGGCTGATGGTCGGATCGGCCTTCTTCGGGGCGGCGAGTGCGCTCGCGCGCGGCGAGAATGTCGGCGTGTCCTTCTTCCGCGACCTGCTGCCGGTGCGGTTGCGTGCGCTGGTCGATGCCGCGAGCGCCCTGCTGGTCGTGCTGATCTCCGGCTATGTCGCCTACCATGCGATCAAGCTGGGCTCGCTGACGGCGGGCCAGACCACCGGATCCGGCCTGCCGCTGGAGTTGACCTTCTACCCGATGGGCGTCGGCGCGCTCTTCATGACGGTGTTCGCGATCGACCACCTCTGCGCGCGGCCGCTCCCTGACATCGTCAGGGGCCTCGTCGCCATTGTCGTCGTGTCCGGCCTTTATCTCGCCTGGGATTATCTGTCGCCGTCCTCGGTGCCGTCGGCGGGCACGTTGATGCTGATCGGCTTCTTCGCAACGCTGTTCGGCGGCTTGCCGATCGGCTTTGCGCTGGCGCTCGCCGCGCTGGTTTTCATCTGGGTCGAAGGCGCGCTGCCCGGCGTCATCTTCGCCCAGCAGATGGCGCGCGGCATCGACAATTTCGTGCTGCTCGCGATCCCCTTCTTCATCCTCGTCGGCTACCTCATGGAAGCCAACGGCATGTCGGTGCGGCTGATCGAGCTGTTGCAGCGCGCGGTCGGGCGCATGCGCGGCGGGCTGAACGTCGTGATGGTCGCTTCCATGGTGCTGTTCTCCGGCATCTCGGGCTCGAAGATGGCCGACGTCGCCGCGGTCGGCTCGGTGCTGATTCCGGCGGCGCGCCGCTCCAAGCAGAATCCGGGCGGCGCAGTGGCGCTGCTGGCGGCCTCCGCAGTGATGGCGGAGACCATCCCGCCCTGCATCAACCTGATCATCCTCGGGTTTGTGGCCAACCTGTCGATCGGCGGCCTGTTCGTCGCAGGCCTGCTGCCGTCGGCGCTGATGGCGGCCGTCCTGATCGCGGTGTCCATCATCTTCGGCAAGCGGCCGGCGCAGGTCGAGGAGGTCGAGCCGCAGATGCCGGTTTCGGGCCTGTGGAGCGGCGCGATCGCCTCGTTCGGCCTGATCTTCATGATCTTCTTCGGCTTCAAGAGCGGCTTTGCCACCGCGACCGAAATCTCCGCCTTCGCGGTGGCCTATGCGCTCGTCGTCGGCAGCGTGGTGTTTCGCGAGCTCAGCTTCAAGTCGGCGGCGCACAGTTTCGTGCAGGCCGCGACGCGCGCAGGTCTCGTGCTGTTCATCGTCGCCGCCGCGCAGTCGCTGGCGTTCACGCTGACCTTGCAGCAGGTGCCGCATGCGGTCGGCGATTTCATGCTCGGATTGTCAAAGACCTCAGGCGTGTGGCTGTTCATTCTCTTGGCGATCGCCGTGCTGATCGTGATGGGCTCGGTGCTGGAAGGCGCGGCCGCGCTGATCATCTTCGGGCCGCTGCTGTTGCCGGTCGCGGTGCAGCTCGGCGTCGATCCGCTGCATTTCGGCGTCGTCCTGGTCATCGCCATGGGCATCGGCCTGTTCGCGCCGCCGCTCGGGCTCGGGCTCTACGGCGCTTGCCTGATCGGCAACGTGCCGATCGAGCAGACGGTGAAGCCGATCATGGGCTATCTCGGCCTGTTGTTCCTCTGCCTGCTCGTCATCGCCTTCGTGCCGTGGCTGAGCACCGCGCTGCCGCGGGCATTCGGCTACTGAAGGAGTTTTGCCGTGAAGATTCTATTGGCTCACACGCCGGAGATGCGGCGGAACTATTACGGCGATCGCAGCCTGAACGGTCTTCGCGCTGCCGCGGAGGTGATCCTGCACGAGGGCGATGACCCCCTGGACGCCGCCGGCCTCGTGCGCGCGGCGAAAGACGTCGACATCATCGTTGCCGACCGCATGACGGAAGGGCGCGGCGAGATCTTTGCGCAGCTGCCGCATCTGCGGGCCTTCGTCCGCTGTGCTGTCGACATCCGTAACGTCAACGTCGAGGCGGCCTCGCAAGCAGGCGTGCTCGTGACCCGCGCCGGGCCCGGCTTCGTGCAGGCCGTCGCCGAGCTCGCACTCGGCTTCATGGTCGATCTCTCCCGCGGCGTCTCGCGGAGCACGGCCGACTACCAGGCCGGCCGCAAGGCGGAAGCACGAATGGGCCGCCAGCTCGCCGGTAGCCGGATCGGCATCATCGGCTATGGCAGCATCGGCCGCTATCTCGCCGAGGTCGCAAATGTGCTGCGGATGGAGGTGCTGGTCTCCGATCCTTTCGCTATCGTCAGCGATGCCGCGATCCGGCAGGTCGGTCTCGACGAGCTGCTCGCCGCATCGGACTACGTCGTCTGCCTTGCGATCGCCAACGAGCAGACCGAGAACTTGATCGGTGAGGCTGCGCTGGCACGGATGCAGAAGCATGCCGTGTTCATCAATCTCTCGCGCGGCAATCTCGTCGACGAAGCGGCGCTTGCGAAGGCGCTGCGCGAAAACCGCATCGCCGGCGCCGCTATGGACGTCGGCCGCGCGCCCGACCAGATGCCGACGCCCGAGCTCGCCAAGCTGCCGAACGTGATCGCAACGCCCCATGTCGGTGGGCTGACGCCGCAGGCGATCGAATATCAGTCGCTGGAAACAGTCCGGCAGGTCGAGGCGATCGTCAAAGGCGAGGTCCCGCCGGGGGCGGTCAACGCCGAGCGCTGGACGCGGCGGCCCTAAAGCCGATCCACCGCCCTGAACGTCCCGTCCTTCTGGATCACCGTCAAAAACACCTTCGGCGGCGTGTCGAGCATGCGCATGCCGACGCTGACGATGCTGCCGCTGATGTCGAAGCGGCCGACATCGTTGATGGCGCGGAGCAGGCTTGCGCGCGTTGGTTTCGGCCCGGCTTTTTCCAGCGCCGCGGCCGCGAGGCGGCCGGAGAGATAGCCTTCGAGCGACACGAAGTCCGGCGTCAGCGTCGGATCGAACGCCTTCTGCGCCGCCTGGTAGTCGGCGACGAGCTTGAGCGAGCGATCCCAGGGAAACGGCACGACCTGCGAGACGATGACGCCTTCGCCGTCGGGGCCGAGTTCCCTGGCGAGCGCATTGGCGCCGACGAAGGAGATGTTGACGAAAGTCGGATAGAAGCCGCGGCGATGCGCGAGCTTGATGAACTCCGCGCAGGGACCATAGGTCCCGACCATCACGATAGCCTCGGGTTCGGCGCGCTTGATCATGCGCCAGGCAGCCGTGACCGCGCGGGTGTTGCGTTCGAAGGTGCCTTCGGCGGCAAGCTCCAGGCCGCGCCTGGCGAGCGCGCGCTTCACACCGTTCAGACCATCGCGGCCGAAGGAATCGTCCTGGTAGAAGATGCCGATGCGGGTGAACTTGCGATCCTCGGTGAGGTGCTTGATCCACGCTTCGGCCTCCGCACCATAGCTCGCGCGGATGTTGACGACGTTTGCAAGTTCGAGGTCGCGCAGGAATTCAGCGCCGCTGAACGGGCCGATGAAGGGAACGTTCCTGGCGCTGGTGATCGGAATCGTCGCCATCGCGGTCGGCGTGCCGACCGCGCCGATCAGCGCGAACACCTTGTCGTCCTCGATCAGGTGCAGCGTCTGGGCCACCGAACGATCGGGGTCGTAGCCGTCATCGCGGCTGATGAGCTGGAGCTTGCGGCCGTAAACGCCGCCCTTGGCGTTGATCTCGGTGAACGCTGCGACGATGCCTTGCCGCATGCGCTGTCCCAGCGCGGAGGAGGGGCCTTCCAGCGCGGCGGCCTGGCCGAACAGGATCGCGTCCTCGCTGACACCGGCCTCCTCGGCTTTCGCCGGAAGCATGGTCGTAGCCAGGAGCACGATGGTCAGGACGACGGATGTCGCTGATCGAAATCGATACATCGGGAAGTGTTGCCGGAGGGATGGAAGAGGACCTGTGCAAGATATCCCCGCAGCCTGAATAGCTCGCTAACCGGCAGCGCGTCGGCAGGCCGTAGTACTCCGGGCAAAACCGGCAAGTTGCTTCCACAATGCCGGGTCATTCACGGACTTCATTAACTAATTCACGCGTTGCATAACGATCCGGTTCCGAAATTGTGCAGTTCTTAACCGCGGCCTTGTTCCGATAGCAGCGCCGGTGCTTCAACCAGAGGTTCGGCTCGTCGCAGATGGGGGACGGCGGCTTCAGGATGGGCGATCGCGACCAGAACGATCAGGATCGGAGGCGCATGACCGGGTGGTGGCGTGCCGCGCCGCTGCTCGGACTCTATCGCCCTGCGCTCGTCGCGGCCGGCGTCGGTCTTCTGTTCTCGCTCGTGGGCGCGGCCGCCGTGGCGCGGTGGGAAGATCGCGTCAACAGGATCGAGTTCGAGAACGCGGCCGAAACCGAAGCGATCGTCATGCAGAACGGCATGGGCGAATACATCTCCAGGCTCGTCGCGCTGCGCACGCTGTTCGAATCGACCAACGACGAGGTCACCCGCAGTGAATTCGAGACCTTCAGCGCCCGCCTGTTCGAGCGCCATCCCGGCATGCTCCGCATCGCCTGGCTGCCGCGCGTCAACCGCAAGGAGCGCTCGGAATACGAGGCCGCGGCGATCATGGACGGCGTTTCCGGCTATCGCATCAAGTCGCTTCAGGGCGCGAGCTTCGCGACTGCGCCGCAGAGCGATGAATATTTTCCGGTGTACTACTCGACGCAGCCGAAGACCTCGGCGGTCTATGGCATGGACTACGCCACCGTTCCGGAGCGCCGCGCGTTTCTGGAGCGTGCGCGCGACAACGACAAGGTCGCAGCCATTCGCACGCGGCTGTTCGAGCCGAGGGAAGGGGGCCGGCTGCCCGATGTCCTCGTTGCCGTTCCCGTCTACGCCAAGGGAACGTCGCGCGAGACGGACGCGGACCGGCGCCGCAATCTCGCCGGCTTCGTGGTCGGCGTCTTCGACCTGCCCCTGCTGATCCAGACCATTCGCGTGACCACCGGAGCAAGCCCCGCGGTCAGCATGAACGTCTATCCGCCCTTCTCCGCGCAGATCGTCAGCCTGGAGCAGATGCTGCCGGACTATTCGTCGGCAGCGACGGGGCCGCAGTCGATGCGGGACGTCGCGCGGGCGCTGCACTGGTCGGGAAGTCTCAAGATCGGCGATACCGATTGGCAGGTGCGGGCGGTGCCAACTGCCGGTGGTCCGCTGGAGACGACTTATGATCGCGCGGGCGCGGTGCTGATCGTCGGCATGCTGCTGACGCTGTCACTGTCGACCTATCTCATGCTCGCCAGCCGCAATTCGCGGCGGCTGTCGCTGGCCAACCGGCGGGTGCTCGAGCTCGCCCAGACCGACGTCCTGACCGGCCTGCCGAACCGCGCGTTCTTCCTCGCCCGGCTCGACGAGCTCAATGGCCGGCTGGAGGACGGCGGGCCGACCTTCTCGATCCTGATGCTCGACCTCGATCGCTTCAAGAACGTCAACGACTCCCTCGGTCACGGCGCCG
>NZ_JALBHA010000285.1:0-8322 GCF_023006445.1 Bradyrhizobium sp. SHOUNA76 | reverse complement strand
AGGTCGGCACCGAGGGCAAGCTGGGCGGCCAGGCCCAGGTGCCCGGCGTCGCCGGCACCTGGAAGGACCTCACCGACACCGTGAACCTGATGGCTGCAAACCTGACCGAGCAGGTGCGCGGCATCGTCAAGGTGGTGACCGCGGTCGCCAACGGCGATCTCAAGCAGAATCTGACGATGAAGTCGCGCGGCGAGGTCGCCGCTCTCGCCGATACCATCAACAACATGACCGAGACGCTCGCGACCTTCGCCGACCAGGTGACGTCGGTGGCGCGCGAGGTCGGCGTCGAGGGCCGCCTCGGCGGTCAGGCCAACGTGCCCGGCGCTGCCGGCACCTGGAAGGACCTCACCGGCAACGTCAACCTGCTCGCTGCCAACCTCACCTCGCAGGTGCGCGCGATCGCCGAGGTCGCGACCGCCGTGACCAAGGGCGACCTGACGCGATCGATCCAGGTCGACGCCCGCGGCGAGGTGGCCGAACTGAAAGACAACATCAACACGATGATCACGAATCTCCGTCTCACGACGGACGTGAACACCGAGCAGGACTGGCTGAAGACCAACCTCGCCAAATTCACCAACATGCTCCAGGGCCAGCGCGACCTCACCACCGTCGGCCGGCTGCTGCTCACCGAGCTGTCGCCACTGGTGAACGCCCATACCGGCGTGATCTACCAGGTCGAGAGCGAGGACAATCCGCACCTCCTGCTGCTGGCCTCCTATGCCAGCGACGGCATCTATCCGTATCAGCGCGTATTGCAGTTCGGCGACGGACTGATCGGCCAGTGCGCCCTCGACAGCCGGCCGCGCGTTGTCGCCGACATTCCATCCGACGTGGTGCCGATCAACTCGGCGCTGTTCCGCGTCGCGCCGAAGAACCTCGTCGTGCTGCCTGTGCTGTTCGAGGGCCAGGTCAAGGCCGTGATCGAGCTTGCCTCGCTCGTCTCCTTCACGACCTCGCAGATGACGTTCCTGGAGCAACTCACCGACTCCATCGGCATCGTGCTCAATTCGATCGAAGCGACGATGCAGACCGAGGGCCTGCTCAAGCAGTCGCAGCAGCTCGCCGGCGAGCTTCAGACCCAGCAGCGCGAATTGCAGCAGACCAACGACCAGCTCGAGCAGAAGGCGCAGCAGCTCGCCGAGCGCAACGTCGAGGTCGAACGCAAGAACCAGGAGATCGAGCAGGCCCGCCGCGCCCTGGAGGAAAAGGCGACCGAGCTCGCGCTGACCTCGAAGTACAAGTCCGAATTCCTCGCCAATATGAGCCACGAGCTGCGCACGCCGCTGAACTCGATCCTGATCCTGGGACAGCAGCTCACCGACAATCCGGACGGCAACCTCTCGGCCAAGCAGGTCGAATTCGCCCGCACCATCCACGGCGCCGGCACCGACCTGCTTAATCTGATCAGCGACATTCTGGATCTGTCCAAGATCGAATCCGGCACGGTGACGGTCGACGCCGAGGAAATCCTGACCGCGAACCTGCTCGAGACCGTCGGGCGGCCGTTCCGGCACGAGGCGGACAATCGCAATCTGTCGTTCAAGATCGACGTCGATCCCACCCTTCCGCGCAGCATCGTCACCGACTCCAAGCGCCTGCAACAGGTCCTGAAGAACCTGCTCTCCAACGCCTTCAAGTTCACCGCCGAAGGCGAGGTGCGCCTCAAGGTCGCCGGCGCCGTCGGCGGCTGGGGTACGGATCACCCGGTCCTGAATTCCGCGCCGGCGGTGATCGCCTTCGAAGTGTCCGACACCGGCATCGGCATTCCCGTGGAGAAGCAGAAGCTGATCTTCGAGGCGTTCCAGCAGGCCGATGCCGGCACCAGCCGGAAATACGGCGGCACCGGCCTTGGACTTGCGATCAGCCGCGAGCTGGCAAGCCTGCTCGGCGGCGAAATTCATCTGCGCAGCGCGACGGGCAAGGGCTCGTCGTTCACGCTTTATCTGCCGCTCAAATATTCCGGCCCGACGCTCGCCCCCCGCGCGGCGCCCGCGCCACAGACACACAACCAGCCGCCGGCGCTGCAGCCGGCCTCGCCGGAGCAGCAGCGCGTCATCGAGCAGCTTCCCGACGACCGGCTCAACCTCGAGCCCGGCGACAGCATCCTCCTGATCGTCGAGGACGACCCGCATTATGCGCGCGTGCTGGTCGATCTCGCTCGCGACAAGGGATTCAAGGTGCTGGTCGCCGCCCGCGGCGCGGAGGCGCTGGAGCTTGCCAAGCAATATCAGCCGCGAGCAGTCTCGCTCGACGTGTTCCTGCCTGACATGCTCGGCTGGACCGTGCTGAGCCAGCTCAAGCACAATCCGCTGACCCGTCACATCCCCGTACAGATCATCACGCTCGACGAGGACCGCCAGCATGCGCTGGCGCGTGGTGCGTTCTCCTTCGTCAACAAGCCGACGACGACCGAAGGCGTCTCGGCCGCGCTGACGCAGATCAAGGAATATGCACGGCCGCGGCGCAAGCGGCTCCTGATCGTCGAGGACAACGAGGCCGAGCAGCTCTCGATCCGCGAGCTGCTGCACCACGACGACATCGAGATCGTAACGACCGACACCGGCGCAGGCGCGCTCTCGACGCTGCGCGAAGAGCCGTGCGACTGCGTGGTGCTCGACCTGCGGCTGCCCGACATGAGCGGCTTCGAGGTACTGGACCAGATCCGCAACGACGAGGCGCTGTCGAACATTCCGGTCGTGGTGTTCACCGGCCGCGAACTCTCGGCGGAAGAGGATGCGGAGCTCCACACCATGGCGCGCAGCATCGTGGTCAAGGGCGTGGAATCGCCCGAGCGCCTGCTCGACGAGACGGCGCTGTTCCTGCACCGTGTCATCACGGAACTTCCGGTCGAGAAGCAACGCATGCTGGAGAAGCTGAACAGTTCCGACGAGGACCTGATCGGCAAGACCGCGCTGCTCGTCGACGACGACGCCCGCAACATCTTCGCGCTGTCGAGCGTGCTGGAACGGCGCGGCATGAAAGTGCTGACGGCGACGACCGGCAACGAAGCGGTGACCCTGGTCGAATCCAACCCGGAGATCGCCATCGTGCTGATGGACATCATGATGCCGCAGATGGATGGCTATCAGACCATCGGCGTCATTCGCGAAAATCCGGCCTTCGCCCGCCTTCCGATCATCGCGCTGACCGCCAAGGCGATGAAGGGCGACCGGGAGAAATGCCTCGAAGCCGGCGCGTCCGACTACCTCGCCAAACCCGTCAACACCGATCAATTGCTGCTTGCGATCCGCATGTGGCTGCACCGCTGAGTTGGGCCCGCGAATGGACCACGAAAAGGTCAACATCCTGCTCGTCGACGACCAGCCGGCCAAGCTGCTCGCCTATGAGGTGATCCTGAAGGAACTCGGCGAGAACCTCGTGATCGCCTCGTCCGGACGCGAGGCGCTGGAGCTGCTGCTCAAGACCGAGATCGCGGTGATCCTGGTCGACGTCTGCATGCCCGAGCTCGACGGCTTCGAGCTCGCCGCAATGATCCGCGAACATCCGCGCTTCCAGAAGACCGCGATGATCTTCATCTCCGCCATCCAGGTCAGCGACATCGACCGGTTGCGCGGCTACGAGATGGGAGCGGTCGACTACGTGCCGGTACCGGTCGTGCCGGAGGTGCTGCGCGCCAAGATCAAGGTGTTTGCCGAGCTCTACCGCAAGACCCGCGAGCTCGAACGTCTGAACCAGGAGCTCGAGGATCGCGTCCGCGCGCGCACGGCGGAATTGGAGAACTCCACCGCGAGGCTGCGCGAGAGCGAGCAGCGGCGCAGCATGGCGATCGCTGCCGGCAAGATGGGCTCCTGGGATTGGGACTGGATCAGCGGCGACTGGATGTGGGACGAGGGGCAGTATCGCATCTTTGGCGTCAGCCCCGAGAGCTTCGAGGTCAACCCGGCCAACGTTCAGGCGCTGTTACATCCCGACGACGTCGATCAGTTGCGCAAGGCGATCGCCGAATTCAACAAGGGCGCGCGCGCCTACGAGACCGAGTTCCGCATTATCAGGCCCGACGGGGAAGTGCGCTGGTGCGTCGGCACGGCGGCGGCAACCGTGGACGATAGCAGTCGCGTCGTGCGCGTGAGCGGCGTCACCGTGGACATTACGGAACGCAAACGTGCCGAGGAACGGCAGAATCTGCTGGCGCGGGAAGTCGATCATCGCGCCAAGAATGCGTTGGCACTGGCGCAGTCGATCGTGCGCCTCACCCGTGCCGATGAGGTCAAGGACTATGTCAACGCCGTCGAGGGACGGATCAATGCGCTGGCGCGCGTGCACACTATCCTGTCGCTGTCGAGCTGGCAGGGCGCCGAGCTCTCCAGGCTGATCGACGAGGAGCTTGCGCCCTATTCGCTCGGTGGCCAGATCATATTGGCGGGTCCGGAGGTCCAGTTGCTGCCGGCGACGGCCCAGACGCTGGCGCTCGCGCTGCATGAGCTCTTCACCAACTCAGCCAAGTATGGCGCCCTCTCGACCAGGTCGGGACGGCTCACGATCGGCTGGCAGGTCAAGGATCAAGTGCTTACGCTGAGTTGGGAGGAATCCGGCGGTCCGCTCGTCATGACTCCGAAATCTCGCGGCTTCGGCACCCGGAGCCTGCTCGCGAGCGTCGAGTCCCAGCTCGGTGGTCAGGCGCTGTTCGATTGGCGAGCCGAGGGCCTGTTGTGCCGTCTGGAGGTGCCGTTGACACGCAAGACGGCGGCGACAACCGCATCCGGCAAATTCGACGAGGCCAGCGCCGCCGAATTGCAGCGTGCATCCGGTTAGAGCGTTTTGCAGCGAAGTGAAGACTGTTTCGCGTCGAAAAAACGCGTCAGGACGAGAATCGAGAGCTTCCGTTTCGATTCAATCGGAATGACAATCAATCGGAATGACAAAAGCTCTAGCCGGACGCCGCGCTCGTCATACGTTGCGCCATCCGCGGTTCGCGCGCGACCCGGCCTTCGAGCCAGGCTTCCGTTTGGGCGAGATCGCGTAGCGCCCTGGCATAGCGGCGAGCCGCGCTTCGCTCCGCGCCCTGCGGCAGCTTGCGTGCTTTGCGCAGGATGTCCGCGGCGGCGTTGCGATAGGCCAGTGAGCGGTAAAGAAAGACTACCTTACCCATATCGAATGTCCCGTTTTGATGGCGCTTATCATCGCAAGACCGGCATGAACGCCGGATGAAGCCGGTGATGACAATTCCTTCATTTATTTGGAACCGGCGACTATAGCCCGCGTTTGCATGCCAGATCGGGATGCAGTCCCATGCGCGCAAAAAAGTCGTCGGACTTGGTCTCTCCTGCCGGCATCATCAAGCTGATGACGCATGCGATGATGGGCGCGGCCCTCGGCCTCACCTTCAGTCTCGCGCTGATCCTGTGCAATCCCGCCGTCGCCAACCTGCTCAATCACGGTGGAAGCCAAGCCGCGATCGTTTTTGCCTTTACATTGGTGACGACGTTCGCGATCGGCGCGACCCTCACCGGCGTGGTGTTCATCCTCGCTGAGGACAAGCAATCTTGAAGCGTGCGTCAAGCGGGGCAGATGCTTTGTTGGGAACTCCTGCGATAAATGGCGGTTGGCTGCCTGCGTCAATTTAACTCAGGGAGTTCCTCACATGACAATGACCAAGCTCGCTCTCACCGTGATGTTGGCAACCGGTCTCGCCGCTGCACCGCTCGCTGCGCAGGCCAAGTCGCACAAGGCGAAACACGGATCCTCGATGTCGTCATCGCAGACCACTGGGGCCAACACCAAGTCCTCGAAGGGCGCGGATCCTTCCGGCCAGGGCGGCTCCGGTCCCGGATCGGACCAGGGCGGCACCATGACGAACAAGAGCAGCAAGGGCATGAGCAACACCAAGTAAGCTCAGGCGCCCATCTCAAACAAAAGCCCCGCGGCGGCGCGGGGCTTTTTCGTCTCGATGATCGAGGCAATCGCGCGCCGTATCGGCGAGCGCCCGCGTCAGCTCATTGCGGCCGGCGCGCTTGGAAGTTGAGCCCGGGGCTCACAGAATTCGCCTTCACGAGATACTCGAGCTGTGCGCGCTTGCGTCCGATCAGAAGTTGGGCCGCCGCATCATCGAGACCCGCGCGCTGCAATTGCCGGATGGCAGAGCCCAATTCGAGAATCTCGGCGCGCAACCTCAAGATCCGGTAAGTGTCCGGGTCTTCCTCCATGGCGCCCCTCAAAGATTTCAGCGCCGTGTGTTCGTGAGCTGGGGATTGCCGACTGTCTTCAACGAACGACGGCGCATCCGGTCGCGGACGTCAGGCAGCACGTCACCGCCTCCGGCAGCCCTCCATTCGCCGACCAGCAGATTGATCCTCCGGCGCAAATCCATCTGCGCCAGGGCCTGCTGGCTGCAATCGCGATCGCCGTTGACGCGATCGCGCACGGCGGCCTCGACGTCGGCCATTTCCAGCCTCAAGACGCTGATTTTACGCCGAATTTCATTAATTCTGTTGTCCATGGCTTGTTAGAACAAAATAAGAACATATAGTCAAGTCACCTTTTCAGGACGGAGAAGCCAGATGCAGGTTCAAGGTAAATACGACGCCAGGGTCTTCCTCACCGAGCAGATGACCCGCGCGCAGGGGCTAAGGCTGAAACGGCTGAGCGATGAGGCTTATCAGCCCGCACAATATGCGCGCGATCTGTCCTTCACCGAGGCCGCACGTCGCATCCAGGTGCTGGAAGCGGAGATCGAGCTGGCGAATTCCTTCTAGGCTGCGTCGCGCATCTGGAACGTGAGGTGCTCGCTTTCGGAACCATGCCTGGGTCGAATGGTTCTCTCGGCCAAGGGAGAACATGCATGGCACGCAAGGCAAAGAAACGTCGCTACTCACGCAGCTCCGGCAGCGATGTCGAAAGCGAGATGCGACGCTACAAGAAGGGCACGGCAAAGAGCGGTCGCAAGGGCCGTGGCGGACGCGTGAAGAGTCGCAAGCAGGCGATCGCGATCGGACTGTCGAAGGCGCGCAAGAAGGGCAAGAAGGTCCCGAAGAAGGCCTCGAAGAAGAAAGCGTCCAAGAAGAGGACGACGAAGACCACTAAGAAGACGACTAAGAAGACAACCAAGAAATCGTCGAAGCGCAAATCCAGCAAGCATTGACGCTGACCTGTCTCAGATCATGCTGCCCGGCATGAAGCAGCGGATCGAGACCCCAAAGGCTGTCTTCACCGGCCACACCATGGTGCGGCCGGCGCGGTTCGGCTCGGTGATGACGGCTTCATCAGGCACTTCGACCCACTCCCCGTCGAGACGCACGCGATAATGCCCGTTGTGCGACTCCCAGTCGGGATCAGCGACGGCAAAACCATCTGCGTCCGAGCAACACGGGCCGAGGTGGCTGCGCAGGCTGTCGAACCATGGCTTGAGGGGTGAGTCCGCGTAGCGGCCGTCATCACGACCGAGCGCGTTTCCGCCCCAGAGCACGAACGGCGCCGCGAGCAGCGCCCCCCTCAGCGAGAGCTTCAATCGATCCATGTCGGCACCGATCAAATGCGAACCACCGGCCAGCTCCACAAAGCGGCGGCAAGTTCGAAGTTCCACGCTTGCAACCCGTGTTGGCGGCGTCGTTGCCGGCAGACCCGAGCAACTCAACTGTGATGAGCGAACACGGCTTTTTCGGACGAACCCGGTCACCATCCCTGCCGTTAACGAGAATGTTATCGATGACCCCTCCAGGGACTCTGAAGGCAAACGGACAAGGCGGCCCGAGGGCCGCCTTGCTTGATTTTTGGCTGGTCGATGCTCGCCTCAGGCGAGCGGCACCGCCACGAACCTCGTCGCCTCCGCGGTTCTGACCTGCAACAGCACGCTGCGCTTGCCGGACGATTTGGCCTGCGCCAGCTCGGAGCGGACGTCGCCGACATTGGCGACCGCCTTGCCGCCGACATTGAGGATGACGTCGCCAGTCTGGATGCCGCGCTGCGCCGCCGGCCCTTGCGGATCGACTTCCGTGACGACGACGCCCTTCTGGCCAGCGCCCTGGACGTCACCGGCCGGAGCCAGGCCGAGCCCGAGACGCGGCGTGCCGTCGTTCGGCTGCCCCTTACCCTCGTCAGCGCTGCCATTTCCTTTGGCCTGCCGCTCGTTCGGCAGCTCGCCGAGTGCGAGCGTCAGCGTCTTGGTCGCGCCCTTGTGGAAGACGTCGAGCTTCACCGAGCTGCCCGGGGGCAGGGTGGCGATGGTACGGGCGAGGTCGCGGGAGTCCTTGATCGCGGTGCCGTTGACGGCGGTGATGACGTCTCCCGCCTCGATGCCGGCCTTGGCCGCCGGGCTGCCGTCCTGCGGGCTGTCGACGATGGCGCCGCGCGCCTCCTTCAGGC
>NZ_JALBHA010000284.1:0-8325 GCF_023006445.1 Bradyrhizobium sp. SHOUNA76 | reverse complement strand
AGCGCCAGCCCGGCCGTGCCGATACCGGCGCCGAAATCAACCACGCGGTCCTCTGCCCTGGCCTCCGTCGCCGCCGCAAGCAGGATGGCATCATGCCCCGCGCGATGACCGGACCGCTTCTGCCTCAGCCGCAACTGCCCCCCGAGAAAGGCGTCCTCGGTAATATTTGCGGCCTCACTCATTGCCGCGCAGTTCGTGGCTGAGGCCGGCCTCAGTGAGGAGGTCCCTGGCCTCCTGGGCATCGTCCTCATGAACCAGGATCCGCCGCGGCAAAATGCCGAGCGAGCCCTCGATGATGCTCATGTTCTGGTCCAGCACCAGATGATGGATGTTGGCGCCGTCGAGCAGCGCGCCGATCGCCGACACCAGCACCATATCGTTGGTCCGAACCAGTTCACGCAAAACGAGAGGTCTCCTGCCCAAAGGGGGCTAAAGCGGCAAATGTCAATGGTTCCGCAGGCCTTGCCGCATCCGCTGCCAGTTTCTATTGTCTTTCCGTCAGAATAGCCCTTCCGGGGCAAATATTGGAGACCGGCGTGGCCGTCATCGTACCTTTCGAAACTCCCGGCGCGTCGATCGAAGAGCTGGTTGCCCTTGTCGCTCCTGATATGGAGCGCGTCAACGCCACGATCCTGTCGCGGACGGGTTCGGACGTGACCATGATCCCGGAAGTGGCCAACCATTTGATCTCCTCCGGAGGCAAGCGGCTGCGGCCGATGCTGACGCTCGCGATGGCCAACCTCGCCGGCTACACCGGCGACGGCCACATCAAGCTCGCAGCAAGCGTCGAGTTCATGCACACGGCCACCCTGCTCCATGACGACGTCGTCGACGAGAGCGAGATGCGCCGCGGCAAGCTGTCGGCGCGCATGCTCTGGGGCAACGAGGCAAGCGTCTTGGTCGGCGACTTCCTGCTCGGCCAGGCCTTCCGCATGATGGTCGAGGTCGGCTCGCTCCGCGCGCTCGACATCCTCTCCGCGGCCGCCGCCACCATCGCCGAGGGCGAGGTGATGCAGCTCGCCGCCGCCAAGAACACCGCGACCACCGAGGACGAATATCTCGCCGTGATCCGCGGCAAGACCGCCGAGCTGTTCGCCGCCGCCTGCGAGGTCGGCCCCGTCATCGCGAACCGCCCGAAGGCGGAGCAGACCGCCTGCCGCTCGGTCGGCATGAATCTCGGCATCGCCTTCCAGCTCGTCGACGACGTGCTCGACTATGGTGGCAAGAGCGCAAAACTCGGCAAGAACACCGGCGACGATTTCCGCGAGGGCAAGATCACCCTGCCGGTCGTGCTCGCCTTCCGCCGCGGCAACGACACCGAGCGCGCGTTCTGGATCCGCGCGCTGGAGCGTGGCGAGATCGGCGATTCCGACCTCGACCATGCCATCGGGCTGATGAACAAGCACCGCGCGCTCGAGGATACGCTGAGCCGCGCCCAGCACTACGGCGCCATGGCGGTGGACGCGCTGGCGCTGTTCCCCTCCTCGCCGATGAAGAGCGCGCTGGAGCAGGTGGTGGCGTTCTGCCTGGCGCGGTCGCATTGAGCGCTGCGATCTGACGCTCGCGCCTCAGGGTGCTGGCGATCGGCAGGAGCGCGCTGCTCTCCCCCGCGTGGACTCAACGAGAGGCCTTGCAATCGCGGCACGCTGCGCTACCAAAACGGGATGATCGAAACCAATTTCTGGCCGTTCCTGGCCGCAGCCTGTCTCATTGCCGCAATTCCCGGTCCCGGCATCTTCTACGTCGCGGTACGGACCCTGTCCGAGGGGCGCGCCAGCGGGTTTGCATCGACCGCGGGCACCGCGCTGGGCGGACTGGTTCATGTGGTCGCCGGCAGCGTGGGCATCTCCGCGATCATCCTTGCCAGCGCCGAGCTGTTTGCCGCGGTGAAGTTCGTCGGCGCGCTTTATCTGGTCTGGCTCGGCATCAAGACGTTTCGCAGCGCCGGCCGCACGCTGGCGCTCGATAACGAAGCCGTCGGCGACAAGCGCGCCTTCCGCGACGGCGTGCTGGTCGAGGCGTTGAACCCAAAGACCGCCGCGTTCTTCCTCGCCTTCATTCCGCAATTCCTCGATCCCACGGCATCGAACCCCACGCTGCAATTCATCATGTTAGGTGCGATCTCGGTGGCGTTGAACACGCTCGCCGATATCGTCGTGGTGCTGATGGCCTCCGCGACACGCACGCAGCTGATCGGACGGCCGCATCTGATGCAGCGTCTCACGCAGGGCTCTGGCGTCTTCATTGCAGGTCTCGGCCTGTCGCTGGCCTTGGCGCGGCGGCCGGCAAATGGCTAGCACCCCGCAGGATCGCTTCTATGAATCGCATGGCCTGCGGCTGCATTACGCCGATTGGGGCAATGAGAGCGCACCGCCTCTCATTCTGGTCCATGGCGGCCGCGATCACTGCCGGAGCTGGGACGTCATCGCCCGGTCGCTGCAACCGCATTTTCACATCATCGCGCCCGACCTGCGCGGCCACGGCGATTCCGAATGGACCAGGGGCGGCAGCTACGCACTGACCGAATATGTCTACGATCTCGCCCAGCTCGTTCGCACCATCGCAGCGCCTCAGGTGACTCTCATCGGCCATTCGATGGGCGGCATGGTGAGCCTGATCTTTTCAGGGTCATTCCCTGAAAAGGTCTCGAAGCTGGTCGTGCTCGACGGCGTGACCATGTTGCCGGATACGCCGAAGGCCCCGGCGCACGAGCGCATCAGCAAGTGGGTCGGCCAGCTCGACAAGCTGCATGACCGCACACCGCGCCGCTATTCAACCCTCGAGGCTGCGGCGGCGCAGATGGTGCTTCACAACAAACGTCTCTCCCGAGAGCTCGCGCTGCATCTCGCCACGCACGGCGCCCGGCAGAACGAGGACGGCAGTTATAGCTGGAAGTTCGATCCCCATCAGCGCACCTCGGCGCCGCACCGGCTCTGGCCGGACGATCACGTCGCGCTGTGGGCCCGCATTGCCTGCTCGACGCTGCTGTTGAACGCCGGCGAAAGCTTTCTCGCCGGTGCCAGGTCAGCGGGCCTGGAGCGGTATTTCACGAACGCGCGCGTCGAGACCATCCCAGGCGCCGGACACTGGCTGCAGCACGACAAGCCGCAGGAGGTGTTGAGTGAGATCCGGCGGTTCTTGGGGCTCGACGGGGACAGCGCGGGTTAGCACAACTGCCGTAGTGTGGGCAAAGGCGCGACAGCGCCGTGCCCACGTTCTTGGAAGTGGTGGGCACGCTTCCGCCTTCGCTCTTCGAGCTACGGCGGACAAGTCGCTTTGCCCACCCTCCGGCAGTGTCTTTGACGAAGCAGCTAGCTCAACGTCCCCGCATGCACCCACCAGCCGGGATGGTCGCGCCGGATCTTTTCGGCGGCGGCATGCACATCGGCGGCTGAGCCGTAGATTGCAAAGCACGTCGCGCCCGAGCCGGACATGCGGGCAAGCTTGACGCCGGTGGAAGAGCGCAAGGCTTCCAGCACCTCGCCGATGACAGGTTCGATGCGTAGCGCAGGCGCTTCGAGATCGTTGACGACGGTGTCGAGAACGTCGACCCAATCGGTGATGGAGGCGCCCTCCTCCGGCCAAGCCGGGGCGCGGATGACGTCGGTCACGCCGACCAGCAGTTCGCCGTTGCGCAGGCCCAGCGCCTGGAACACGTCCTTGGTGGCGACAGGCACGCGCGGATTGACCATCACGCAAGGCATGCTCGGCAGTGCGAGCGGCAGCAGCTGCTCGCCGACGCCGGTCATGTCGCAGGCGCGCGAGAAAAGGCACACCGGCACATCGGCGCCGGTCGCGAGCGCGACCTTCTGGAGCCTGGGATCATCGAGCGACAAATTGTTGAGACGGGCCAAGAGCCGCAGCGCAGCCGCGGCGTCGGCAGAGCCGCCACCAATGCCGGCCGCAACCGGCAGCACCTTGTCGAGCGCGAACGCGCCCAGCTTCAGGCCCGGCACGGCCTCGGCCAACAGCTTGGCGGCCTTGAACACGAGATTGTCGGACATCTCGCCGCAGGCCTCGGCCAGCGGCCCGGTGGTGGTGAGCTTCAGCTCGCCGCCCGGCTCCAGCGTAAGCCGGTCGGCGCAGTCGGCAAATGCGACCACGCTTTCGAGATCATGATAGCCATCGGCACGGCGGCCCACGACGCGAAGGCTGAGATTGACCTTCGCCCGTCCTTCTTCAATCAACGCCGGCATCGGCGACACGCCCCCAACTTCACTTGTTCGTCGCGCATGATCTCATCGGAAAACCGCTACACACTTTTCCGGATCATGCGACGGCCTAGCCGCCCTTGCCGTCGTCCTTCTTCTTTTCCGCCTGCGCGGCCGAAGAGTTCGAATTGTCGTCGGTCAGCCCGTTCGCAATCTTGGCCTCGATCTTGGGCAGCTCTTCCGGCTCGGGCTTGAGATCGCGGGCGTGCGACCACTGGAATTTGGCTTCCAGCGTGCGGCCGACGCGCCAATAGGCGTCGCCAAGGTGATCGTTGATGGTGGGATCCTCGGGCTTGAGGTCGATCGCGCGCTCGAGATTCTTCACCGCTTCCTCGTAATTGCCGATGCGGTAATAGGCCCAGCCGAGGGAGTCGACGATGTAGCCGTCGTCGGGACGCTGCTCGACGGCACGCTTGATCATCTTCATGCCTTCGTCGAGGTTCACGCCCTGGTCGATCCAGGAATAACCGAGATAGTTGAGGACGTGCGGCTGGTCGGGCTGCAGCTCGAGCGCCTTCTTCATGTCGGCCTCGGCCTTGGCCCACTGCTTGGAACGCTCCTGGCAGATGCCACGATAATAGTACCAGACGCTGTTGGCCTTGTCGTTGCCGGCCGGCAGCACGTCGACGCCTTGCGAATAGGTCGCGCCGCAGTCGCCGAACCTCTTGCGGCCGCGCTCGATGTTGCCGAGCGCCATGATGGCTTCGAGATCCTTGGCGTCCTCCGTGGTGACACCCTTGAGGATCTTGATCGCCTCGTCGGTCCGGTCGGCGGAATCCAGATCAATGGCGAGCTGGATCTGCGCGTTGCGCTTGAGCGGCGAGCTCGCCGGCACGCGCTCGTAGACCTTGATCGCCATCTGCGGCCGCTTCACCGATTCGTAGAGATCGGCGAGCGAAAGCAGCGCCAGCGGATGCGTCGGCTGGAGGTAGAGCGAGAGCTGGAGATAGACCAGCGCCAGATCCTCGCCGCCGCGGCGGGTCAGCGTGGCGCCGATGCCGTAGAGCGCTTCAGCGGCGCCGGCCTGGGCGGAATCGACCAGCGGCGGCATTTTCTTGCCGGCTTTGGTCTCGCGCAGGCCTTCCTGGATCAGCGGATGACGCGCGAGCTTCTTGTCGAAGGCCTGATAGACGGTGGTCGCGGCGGCGGAATCCTTGTTGCGCGACAGCCAGCGCGCATAGGCCTCGCTCACGCGCAGCATGGAATCGTCGAGCTTGTAGGCGCGCTCGAAGCGGGTGCCGGCGTCCTTCTCCTTGCCGGAGAGCTCGAGGATCATGCCGGCGTGAAGGTCCTTGAACAGCGGATACCATTCGGGACCTGCGAGCTTGTCGATGGTGGCAACACCACCCTTGGCGTCGCCGGCACCATAGGCGGCCCAGCCCGACAGCAGCGTGGCGACGAGATCGGTTATCGGGCCGCGGATCGACTGGCTGATGTTGGTCTGCGCGGCCGCGTACTTCTTCACCTTGAGATCATGCACGCCGACGACGAGACGCGCGACGCGGTTGGTCTTGTCGATGGTGAGGACGCGCTCGGCGAGCTTGACCGCCTCCTCGATGTCGCCGTCGGCGACCGACGAGATAAAGGCGCGGTCGAGCAGCTCGTTGTTCTTGGGATCGGTGCGCAGGGCCGAGCGGTAGAACGCGGCGGCAGAGGCCGCGTCGCGCTCGACGCTGGCATGGCGGGCGGCGAGATAGCTGCCGGCACCGGTGAGCGACTTCAGATCATTTCGGGTTGGAAACTGCGCCGCCGTGTTCTCCGGGTGATCCGGCGTCTGCGCCAGAACGCTACCCGGGACGGTCGCGATCGCTGTGCCCATGAGGGCGATGGCGGCAACAGTCCAGCGGTTGAAACGATTTGAAAACATCAGGGCTCGCCTTGAGTTGGTAGTGCCTGGGTTTGCAGCAAAGGGCCGTATCGCATGCGAACGCGGCCGGTGGCATCCGGACCCGGAACCGTCCGGCCGACAATGCCGCTTTTGGCGCTTCGCCGCAAGGATTCGGGCCGGACGATCCCCTCCGCACGCCCCAAATCGGCCAAGTGACCGGTCGGAGCAGCCCCAAGACGCTGCTACTATGGCCTTATCGTGGCCGCGGCGGGTCGCCGCAGCCGGGTGCTCACGTGAACGTGCGCAAGATCACCCTTGGTAACTCGGTGCCCTTACATGGCCTCGTAATTCGGGCCGCCGCCGCCCTCCGGGGGAACCCAGGTGATGTTGCCGTTGGGGTCCTTCACGTCGCAGGTTTTGCAGTGGACGCAATTCTGGGCGTTGATCTGGAAGCGCGGGCTCGAACCCTCCTCGACCCATTCATAGACGCCGGCCGGGCAATAGCGATTCGAGGGACCGGCGAACACGTCGTGCTCGGACGTCTTCTGGAGGTTCATGTCCGTGACCTTGAGATGGACCGGCTGGTCCTCCTCGTGATTGGTGTTGGACAGGAACACGGACGAGAGCTTGTCGAATGAGATCTTGCCGTCGGGCTTCGGGTAGTTCTTCGGCACGTGGCTCTTGGCCGGATCGAGCGTGGCGCGATCGGGCTTGGCGTGCGACTGCGTGCCGAACAGCGAGGCGCCGAACAGCGTGTTGCACCACATGTCGAGGCCGCCGAGCGCGACGCCGAGCACGGTGCCGAACTTCGACCACAGCGGCTTGACGTTGCGCACCAGGAACAGGTCCTTGCCAACGGAGGACGAGCGCCAGGCGTTCTCGTATTCGACGAGCTCGTCATTGGTGCGATCGGCGGCGAGCGCTGCCGCGACGTGCTCGGCCGCGAGCATGCCGGTGCCCATCGCATTGTGCACGCCCTTGATGCGCGGCACGTTGACGAAGCCCGCCGCGCAACCGATCAGCGCGCCGCCGGGGAAGCTGAGTTTCGGCACCGACTGATAACCGCCCTCGGTGATGGCGCGCGCGCCGTAAGCGAGCCGCTTGCCACCCTCGAAAGTGCCGCGGATCGAGGGATGGGTCTTGAAGCGCTGGAACTCGTCGAACGGCGACAAATAGGGATCGTCGTAGTTCAGATGCACGACGAAGCCGACGGCGACGAGATTGTCGTCGTAATGATAGAGAAAGGAGCCGCCGCCGGTCTTCATGTCGAGCGGCCAGCCGAAGGAATGCTGGATCATCCCCTTCTGGTGCTTGGCGGGGTCGATCTGCCAGACTTCCTTGAGGCCGATGCCGAACTTCGCCGGCTCGCTCTTGGCATCCAGCGCGAACTTCGCGATGAGCTGCTTGGTCAGGCTGCCGCGGGCGCCTTCGGCGAACAGCGTGTACTTGCCGAGCAATTCCATGCCGCGGGTGAAGGAGTCCTTCGGCTTGCCGTCGCGTCCGACGCCCATGTCGCCGGTGGCGATGCCCTTGACCTTGCCCTCCTCGTCATAGAGCACCTCGGCCGCAGCAAAGCCCGGATAGATCTCGACGCCGAGCGCTTCGGCCTTACGGGCTAGCCAGCGGCAGACATTGCCGAGCGAACCGATGAAGCAGTGATGATTGTCCATCAGCGGCGGCATCATGAAGTTCGGCAGCTTGATCGCGCCGCCAGCCGTCATCCAATAGAAGCGGTCGTCCTTCACCTGGGTCTTCAGCGGGCAGTCGGAATCCTCGCGCCAGTCCGGGATCAGCTTGTCGAGCCCGGCCGGATCGATCACAGCGCCCGAGAGAATATGCGCGCCGACCTCGGAGCCCTTCTCCACCACGACGACGTTGAGATCGGCGTTGAGCTGCTTCAGCCGGATCGCAGCGGACAGGCCCGAGGGGCCGGCGCCGACGATGACGACGTCGAATTCCATGGATTCGCGCGGGGGAAGTTCTTCGGTGCTCATCTGATCTCAGCCCTTGAGACGGTCCTTGGTCGATTGCGCCCTCTTGTTTCCGATTTTTCCGGGTAGGACAACCTCGGAAATGCGTTTCGCCGGGGTGCAAGGCGCCTTAAACTGAACTAATAGTCAGACTTTCTCATGATACCCGAACCCGCACCCACCGTCCGTGAGCTTCTCGCCTTCTATCTGGAGGCTGGAGTCGACTGCGCGCTCGCGGAGGAGCCAATCGACCGCCTGGCGGAATTGGATGCCCCACCGCCGGCCCCGCGCGTGGCACCGCCGGTCGAGGCGCCGC
>NZ_JALBHA010000283.1:0-8349 GCF_023006445.1 Bradyrhizobium sp. SHOUNA76 | reverse complement strand
GGGCTCGGCGTGCTGCGCGCGGCGCCCGCGGTCGGCGCGCTCTTGATGACCATGGTGCTGGCGCGTCACGCCATCTCCAGGCATGTGGGCCTGCGCATGTTCCAGGCCGTGATCGTGTTCGGCCTCGCCACGATCGTGTTCGCGCTGTCGTCCTGGATGTGGCTGTCGGTGCTCGCGCTCGCTGTCCTCGGTGCCGCCGATACGATCAGCGTCGTGATCCGCTTCTCGCTGGTGCAGCTCGCAACGCCCGACGAGATGCGCGGCCGGGTCGGCGCGGTCAACTTCCTCTTCATCAACGCCTCGAACCAGCTCGGCCAGTTCGAGAGCGGAGTGGCAGCCGCGCTGCTCGGTGCCATGCCGGCCGCCGTATTCGGCGGCGTTGCCACCGTCGCGGTGGCGCTGCTCTGGATGAAGCTGTTTCCCAGCCTGCGGAAGGTGGAAAGCTTGGAGTAGGGGAAGATCGCGTGTCCCGGACGCGGTGCGGCACGAAGTGACGCGCCGCAGCGCCGGGATCCAGAAGGCCAAGAACGAGATCGTGGAGGCATGGGCCCCGGCTCAGCAGCGCGTCATGGCATGCCGCGCTGCGTCCGGGGCACGAGAGCGACGACTAGCCCCGTCCGACGAACGGCATCTTGGTCGCCATCACCGTCATCGTCAGCACGTTGGCATCGAGTGGCAGGCCGGCCATGTAGGCGACGGCATCGCCGACCGCTTTGGCGTCCATGCGCGGTTCCTGCTTCGACGTGCCGTCGGGCTGCAGCACGCCGGGGCCGTTGACCATGCGATCGGTCATCGGGGTCGCGGCATTGCCGATGTCGACCTGGCCGACGGCGATGTCGTACATGCGGCCGTCGAGGTTGCTGGCCTTGGTCAGGCCCGTGATGGCGTGCTTGGTCGAGGTGTAGGCCGCCGAGAACGGCCGCGGCGCATGCGCCGAGATCGAACCGTTGTTGATGATGCGGCCGCCGCGCGGGCTCTGGTCCTTCATGATACGGAAGGCGTGCTGGGTGCACAGGAACGGGCCGGTGAGGTTGGTGTTCACCACCGCCTGCCACTGCTCGAGAGTGAGATCTTCGAAATTCACCGGAGGCGCGCCCATGCCGGCATTGTTGAACAGCACGTCGAGCCGGCCGTAGGTCGCCTTCACCTTGTCAAACAGCGCGGCGATCGAATCCGGCTTGGTCATGTCGGCGGTGACGCACAGGCTCTTGCCCGCGGGACCGAGCTTTGCGGTCTCCTCGAGCATGTCGAGCCGGCGCCCGACCAGCACCACGGTGAAGCCGGTGTTCATCAATGCCAGCGACGCCGCGCGCCCGACGCCGGTGCCGGCGCCGGTCACCACTGCGATTTTTTTTGCTTCACTCATCATTTCCTGCCTTTTCTTGCTGTCAGGTTTTCGGTTCTTTTTCGTTCTTGTAGGGCGGCCGCGGAATGTTCTGATGCGCGGCGCGCAGGGCCGCAGACCAGCGCGAGCGCAGATCGTGGAAATAGGGCTCGCCCGCTTCGATGCGGTGGTTGAGATCGGCCTCGCAGGCGTCCGCGCGTACCACCAGCACGTCGATCGGCAGGCCGACGCCGAGATTCGAGCGCATGGTCGAGTCCATCGAGATCAGACCGGTCTTCAGCGCCTCGTAGAGCTCAACGTCGTAATGCATGGCGCGGTCGAGCACCGGCTTGCCGTATTTGTGCTCGCCGATCTGCAAATAGGGCGTGTCGGTGGTGCACTCGATGAAGTTGCCGGCGGTGTAGATCATGAACAGTCGCATCCGGGAGCCCTTGATCTGGCCGCCGAACAAAAAGGAGACGTCGAAGGACACGTCCTCGGATCTCAGCGCCGGCCCTTCGGTCGCGTGCACCGCCCGGATTGCCCGGCCGATGCGCTGGGCGGCCTGGAACATGGTCGGCGCGTTCATCAGCGTCTCGATCTCACCCGTGTTGGGGTCTTCCAGGCCTTCGGTCAGCGTCGACAGTACCGACTGGCTGATGGCGAGGTTGCCAGCGCTGGCGATCGCCATGATGCGCTCGCCGGGCTTTGAGAAGATGTGAAGCTTGCGGAAGGTCGAGACGTTGTCGAGGCCGGCATTGGTGCGGGTATCGGCGATCATCACCAGACCGTCCCGAACCAGGATTCCACAACAATAGGTCATTTCCAGTCCCCGAACGCGTTTGCGCGGAATTACTAGCCAATTTCAAGGGCCGCTCCAACCCCCGATTCCCGGGGCGAGCCGTCATCCCAGGGCGCAACTGGCAGCTTCAGTCGGCGGCGTCTACGAGAAACGCCTCATCAACCGGCACGCCGAGCGCTGTGACCAGACGATTGGTCTCCGCGGCCATGCCGACGATGGCGAGCAGCTCGCCATATTCGGCCTCGGTCATGCCCTTGGCCCGTGCGGCGGCGGTGTGCGAATGGATGCAGTAGCTGCAGCCATGCGCGATCGAGACCGCGACATAGAGCATTTCCTTGACCTTGGGATCGAGCGCGCCTGGAGCCATCACCTCCTTGATGCTCTCCCAGGTTCGCCGCAGCGTCTTCGGATCATGCGCCAGCGCGCGCCAGAAATTGTTGACGAAATCCGATTTCCGCACTTTGCGGATATCGTCAAAGACGGCGCGCGCTTCAGTGGAGAGTTCATCGTCCGAAAGCAGCTTTACGGTTGCCATGGGGTACCTCGGGGGGACAGTCTGGTCCCGCGAGTGTAGCACGGCCTCTGCATTTGGACGGTTGCGCCTAGCTTTGCCACTGTGACTGCGATTGCCCGCCGCGGCCGGCCTGCTCGACCTTGACCGCCACAGTCAATGTCTCCGCGCCGCCGCCATAGCGGGTGCCGCGCACGGGAGCGGCGCCGAGATAGTCGAGCCCGATCGCGACGCGGACATGTGCGTCGGTGGCGCAGATGCTGTTGGCGGGGTCGAAGCCGATCCAGCCGAGATCGGGCACGTAGGCCTCCGCCCAGGCGTGGCCGGCATCCTGGTGCACCGTGCCGTCCGAGCGCAGGAAGTGGCCGGAGACGAAACGCGCTGGCACGCCGCCGCTGCGGGCGCAGGCGATGAAGATATGCGCATAGTCCTGGCACACGCCGCGCTTGAGCGCGAAGGCCTCGGCTGCCGAGGTGCCGCTGTTGGTCGGGTCCTCGTCGAAGGTCATGTGATCGCTGATCTCGGCCATCAACGTGTGCAGGAAGCCGAGCGTGTCGCTCTCGGCCTCGCTGCGCAACTGGCGCGCAACCGCCATCATCGCCGGATTGACGGTGGTGAGGTCGGTGGAGCGCAGGAACATGCCGGCCGGAAAGCGCTCGTCAGTGCCGCGCAGCACGCCGCCAGTGTCGTGGGTCTCGATCAGTCCTTCGGCGATGATCTTGATGTCGCCGACCGGCCCGCAGGACAGCACGTGGGTGACGTTGCCGAACGCGTCCTCATGCGTGTCGAGCTTGGTGTCCGTGGAGACGTCGATCTGCCATTCCGCCACATATTGCCCGTCATGGCTGCCGGGCGTCATGCGCAGAATCTGGATCACGCTCGTGGCCGGCGGCTCGTAGTGATAGGTCGTGGTGTGCTGGATTCGCAGGCGCATGGGGGACCGTTGTTCTTGCGTCGTCATTCCGGGTCGATGCGTCAGCATCGAACCCGGAATCTCGAGATTCCGGGTTCGCCTTCGGGCGCCCCGGAATGACGGCATTTATCAGATCAAATACTGCTTCGTGATGATTTCGCCCAGCCTGGAATTATCCGCGATGAATTCCTGAATGAATTCATGCACGCCATGCTGGAAAATGTCGTTCATATTGCTGTGTTCCAGCCGGTTGCGGATACCGCGGGCGTGGCGCTGGGCCGGCCCCTGCCGGCCATAGGCGACGCCGATCTGGTCGAGGTTCCGCGTGAGATTGTCATAGCAGCTCGCAAGCGAGCGCGGCAGGGTGCCGTTGAGGATCAACAGGTCCGCGACCAGCCACGGTTTGAGCGTCTCGCGATAGACCCAGTGATAGGCCGTCAGCGCCGACACCGAACGCAGGATCGAGCTCCACTGATAGAAGTCGAGCGGGCCACCGACATGCTCTTCCTCGGGCAGCAGCACGTGATACTTCACATCGAGGATGCGTGCAGTGTTGTCGGCGCGCTCCAGGTGCAGGCCGAGCCGCGAGAACCAATAGGCGTCGTTGCGTAGCATGGTCCGGTAGGCCGAGCCGTCGAAGCGGAGCGAGGTCTCCTGAACGAAGCGCAGGAATTTTGCCAAATCTTCGCGCGTCGACGTGCCCTTGCTCCAGACCTCCTGCACCTCGATCCAGGCCGAGTTGATGGTGTCCCACATCTCGCTGGTCAGCGCGGTGCGCACCGAGCGCGAGTTCAGCCGCGCCGCCTCGATGCAGTTCCTGATCGAGGACGGGTTGTCCGCCGAGAACGAGAGGTAGTCGACGACGTTGCGTTCGTTGGCTTCCTCATAGGTCTGATAGAAGCTTGAGGCGACGCCGGCGGTGAGCAGCGCCGAGTCCCATTCGTTGGTCTTGCCGATATAGGCGGCGGGAAGCGCGGTGACGCGCAACGTCGCATCGATGGTGCGCGCGAGATATTCGGCCCGTTCGACGTAGCGGGCGAGCCAGTAGAGGTTTTCGGCGGTACGCGACAGCATCTGTCTACTCGTCCAGGATCCAGGTGTCTTTGGTGCCGCCGCCCTGGCTGGAATTGACCACCAGGGAGCCTTCCTTGAGTGCGACGCGTGTCAGCCCGCCCGGCACGATGGTGGTGCCCTTGCTGCCGGTGAGCACGAAGGGCCGCAGATCGACATGGCGTGGCGCAAGGCCTGACGCCGTGCAGGTCGGGCAGGTCGACAGCGCCAGCGTCGGCTGCGCGATGAAGCCTTCGGGCTCGCGCTTGAGCTTCTCGCGAAATGCTTCGATCGTCGCTTTGGTCGCGGCGGGTCCGATCAGCATGCCGTAGCCGCCGGAGCCGTGAACTTCCTTGACGACGAGATCGCCGAGGTTGTCCAGCACGTAGGCTAGGTCTTTCGGCTCGCGGCAGCGCCAGGTCGGCACGTTCTTCAGGATCGGCTCCTCGCCGAGATAGAATTTCACGATGTCGGGCATGTAGGAGTAGATCGCCTTGTCGTCGGCAATCCCGGTGCCGACGGCGTTGGCGAGCGTGATGTTGCCGGCCGCATAGGCCGACATCAGCCCGGGCACGCCGAGCACGGAATCGGGACGGAAGGTGAGGGGATCGATGAAGTCGTCGTCGACGCGGCGATAGATCACGTCGACCCGCTTCAGCCCTTCCGTCGTCCGCATGAACACTTCGTTGTTCTTGACGATGAGGTCGCGGCCCTCGACCAGCTCGATACCGAGCTTATCGGCGAGGAAGGAGTGCTCGTAATAGGCCGAGTTGTAGACGCCGGGCGTGAGCAGGGCCACCGTCGGCTCGCCCGATGCGCTTTGCGGCGCGACGGAGCGGAGCGCCGAGAGCAGCTCGTCCGGATAGCGCTCGACCGGCGCCACCCTGTGGCGGGCGAACAGATCCGGAAACAGCCGCATCATGATCTCGCGGTTTTCCAGCATGTAGGACACGCCGGACGGCGTCCGCGCATTGTCCTCCAGCACGATGAAGTCGTTGGCATCGACCCGGACGATGTCGATGCCGGCGATGTGCACATAGACGTCGTGCGGCACCTGCTGGCCGTTCATCTCGGGGCGGAAGACTGGATTCTGGAAGATCAGATCGTCGGGTACGATCTCGGCACGGAGGATGTCGCGGCCGTGATAGATGTCGCGCAGGAACATGTTGAGCGCGCGCACGCGCTGCTTCAGGCCCTTCTCCAGGAGGGTCCATTCCTTGCCGGACATGATCCGCGGGATCACGTCGAAGGGGATCAGGCGTTCGGTGGATTCGGCCTCGCCATAAACAGCGAAGGTGATGCCGATGCGGCGGAACAGGAGCTCGGCCTCCTGGCGGCGATATTCGAGCGCCTCGGGAGGCGTCTCCTTGAGCCAGCGTGCCAGCTCCTCATAGGCGGGGCGAAGCTCCCCGCCGGGAATATTCATTTCATCAAACGCGACTGCCATAGATCCCGACTTGTCTCCGCAAGGCGTTGCGCCATTGGACAGGCCGCGCGGCCTTGGTGAAGACCGCAACGTCCTGTGGCCATGCGGCAAGAGTGCATGACTCCGAGGTGGTAGCAAGGGCCGGGCCAGCGCGATATGCATGGACTGACAGCATTTGGCGGGAATGGCCGCGAACATGCCTGAAAAAATGGCTGAGGACTGCTTATTTCGGCAGCAAAACCGCGTGACTTCAACGCGTTACCTCGGCAAAGTCGGCGCCACAGGTGAGGGACTTAAAGTTATGAGCGAGATCGTCACGGCGGGCATTCTGGTCATTGGGGACGAAATCCTGTCCGGCCGGACCAAGGACAAGAATATCGGCTTCATTGCCGAATACCTGACCAATATCGGCATCGACCTGAAGGAGGTCCGGGTCGTCTCCGACGACGAGGCCGACATCGTCGCGGCCTTGGATGCACTGCGGCATCGCTACACCTACGTCTTCACAACCGGCGGAATCGGGCCGACCCATGACGACATCACTGCCGACAGCGTGGCCAAGGCGTTCGGCGTCGGCATCGACCACCATCCGGAGGTCGTGGCCCGTTTCCGCGAGCGCTGGAGCGAGCAGGACCTCAACGAGGCCCGCCTGCGCATGGCCCGCATTCCCGACGGCGCCGAGCTGATCCAGAGCGCGACCATCCTCGCTCCCGGCTTCAAGATCGGCAATGTCATCGTGATGGCTGGCGTGCCCTCGATCATGCAGGCGATGATGGACATCGTCTCGCCCAAGCTGAAGTCGGGTGTGCGCATGCTCTCCGAATCGGTCCGCGCCAATGCGCGGGAGGGCGACATCGGCAGCCCCTTGCGGGCGATCGCCGCCGCTCATCCCGACACCATCATCGGCAGCTATCCCTTCATGGACGAAGAGCAGAAGCCCAATACCAATCTCGTGGTGCGCTCGCGCGATGCCGACAAGCTCGCATCCGCGATGGCGGCGGTGAAGGAAATGCTGGCAGGATTGAACATCACCCGCTAGCAGAGAAAACTGCCCGCGAGACCAATGGCAGGAGACGACGATGGCAGGTGAAGCACCGGAACTGAGCGCACAGGAGCGGGCGGGCAGGGCCTTTCCGGTCTCCTGGGACCAATTCCATAGGGATTGCCGGGCGCTAACCTGGCGGCTCAACGAGGTCGGTCCGTTCCACGCGGTGATCGCGATCACCCGCGGTGGCCTCGTGCCGGCGGCGATCGTGGCGCGCGAGCTCGGCGTGCGCGTGATCGACACGGTCTGCATCGCCAGCTACGACCACAACAAGCAGGGCGAGCTCCAGGTCCTCAAGGGCATTTCGGAAGCGGCCATGAAGCTCGGCGGCGGCACCGGCAAGGGGCTGTTGATCGTCGATGACCTCGTCGACACCGGCAAGACCGGCAAGCTGGTGCGCGAGATGCTGCCCGATGCGCATTTCGCCACCGTCTACGCCAAGCCGATGGGCCGCCCGCTGGTCGATACTTTCATCACGGAAGTCTCGCAGGACACCTGGATCTTCTTCCCCTGGGACACCGCGCTGTCCTATCACCCGCCGCTGCGAGATGGGGCGGCGTGATTGACGGCGATGGCGAGTGGCCAATGGCGAATAGTGAATCCTCCATTCGCAATTCGCTATTCGCTACTCGCCCCCTGCAAAACCGGGTCACGCCGACCGGCGACATCATCGCCACCCCGCACCGCGGCCTGTTCACCGGCAATCGCGGCATCATCCATGATCCCGCGACCAGGACGCTGCTGACAAAGCGCTGGTCGTCGCCGGCCTGGATTACGTGCCTGTGTGAATTTCGCGGCTGGCGGCGGCCGGTGATGGCGCGGCGGAGCTGGACCGAGCTGTTCTTCCTCGACGAGGCCACCGCCTTTGCCGCGGGCCATCGCCCCTGCTTCTTCTGCCGCCGCGACGATGCCAAGCGATTTCGCGCTGCGTGGGAAGCGGGGAATGGTGTGAGCAAAGCGAGTGCGAAGGCGATGGACGCCGTGTTGCATCAGGAGCGGCTCGATCGAGGCCGCAAGCGCCTTCACCCCCTGCCGGTGCCGCTCGCAGACTTGCCCGACGGCGCAATGGTGCAGCAGGGCGAAGAGAGCTTTTTGGTGACGCAGGGCAGAGCGCTCTTGTGGTCACCGGCGGGCTATCGCGCCGCCGAGCGTCAGCCTGGCGAAGCGGCGTTGCTGACGCCGCCCTCGACGCTGCGCACATTGAACGCCGGCTACCAACCCGTGCTGCATCCGACGGCGTTGCCATAGCGCAGCGCCGCCCTTGCCGTCACCCGAGCT
>NZ_JALBHA010000282.1:0-8367 GCF_023006445.1 Bradyrhizobium sp. SHOUNA76 | reverse complement strand
CACGACGGCCTGACCGCCGAGGCGGCCTTCGGTGCCGACCTCGCGCGCGACGCGCGTCACTTCGGCGGCGAAGGAGCGGAGCTGCTCGACCATGGTGTTCAAGGTGTCCTTGAGCAGCAGGATCTCGCCGCGCACGTCCACCGTGATCTTCTTCGACAGGTCGCCGCCGGCGATCGCGGTCGCGACCTCGGCGATATTGCGGACCTGGGCCGTCAGGTTCGAGGCCATGAAGTTGACGTTGTCGGTGAGGTCCTTCCAGGTGCCGGCGACGCCGGGCACTTCCGCCTGTCCGCCGAGCTTGCCTTCGGTGCCGACCTCGCGCGCGACGCGCGTCACTTCGCCGGCGAAGGCGTTGAGCTGGTCGACCATGGTGTTGAGCGTCTCCTTCAGCTGAAGGATCTCGCCCGAGACGTTCACTGTGATCTTCTTCGAGAGGTCGCCGCTCGCGATGGCCGTGGCGACGTCGGCGATGTTGCGGACCTGCGCGGTCAGGTTCGAGGCCATGAAGTTGACGTTGTCGGTGAGATCCTTCCAGGTGCCGGCCACGCCAGGCACCTGGGCCTGGCCGCCGAGCTTGCCTTCGGTGCCGACCTCGCGCGCGACGCGCGTCACTTCCGAGGCGAAGGAGTTGAGCTGGTCCACCATGGTGTTGATGGTGTCCTTCAGCTCCAGGATCTCGCCGCGCACGTCCACCGTGATCTTGCGCGATAGGTCGCCGCGCGCCACGGCGGTGGTGACGTTGGCGATGTTGCGCACCTGTGCGGTCAGGTTGCCGCACATCGCGTTGACGGAATCGGTGAGGTCCTTCCAGGTGCCGGCGACGCCGGGCACGATGGCCTGGCCGCCGAGCTTGCCGTCGGTGCCGACCTCGCGCGCCACGCGCGTCACCTCGGAGGCGAAGGAGCGCAGCTGGTCCACCATCGTGTTGATGGCTTCCTTGAGCTGAAGGATCTCGCCGCGGACGTCGACGGTGATCTTCTTGGACAAGTCGCCGTTCGCCACCGCGATAGTCACCTCGGCGATGTTGCGAACCTGGTTGGTCAGGTTGTTCGCCATCGAGTTGACGCTCTCGGTGAGGTCCTTCCAGACGCCGGTCACTTCCGGCACCTGGGCCTGGCCGCCCAGCTTGCCTTCGGTGCCGACCTCGCGGGCCACGCGCGTCACCTCGGAGGTGTACACGCCGAGCTGCTTGATCATGGTGTTGACGATGGTCGCCGACTGCAAGAACTCGCCGCGGAGGGGACGGCCGTCGACGTCGAGCTTGACGCTCTGGAGCAGGTCGCCTTGCGCGACGGCTGCGACTGTGCGCGTCACCTCGCGGGTCGGCCACAGCAGGTCGTCGATCAGCGTGTTGACGGAGCCTTCCATGTCGGCCCAGGAGCCGGAGGCGAGGCCGAATTTCACGCGCTGGCGCGTCTTGCCTTCGCGGCCCACCACTTGGCCGACCAGTTCGAGCTGCTGCGCCATGCGCTGGTTGGCGGCGATGATTTCATTAAAAGTGTCGGCGATCTTGCCGTCGATACCGAGATAGTCGCCGCTCATACGCACGGAGAAATCGCCGCTGCGCATGGCCTGTAAGGCGAGGAGCAATTCCGGTCGGGAATCGGGCTCCGACGTACCGTTGATTTTTGGCTTTGGGACGCGACGACCGGAGCGTGATGCAGATCCGGGATCGAGGTCGCTCATACTGATTCCCCCGCAAGCGTCGGCCGAATCTAGGGCGTGACGCAATTAGTCAAACTAGAGCGTCAGCCAAATTCGAAATCAAGCGCCAAGGTTGCGGCGCGTGGAAAAGGAACCTGCTTTGCTCAGCCCGATAGTCGCAACGAAGAAAAAGCCGATTGGTTCCATCCGGTTCCAAGAGTTTTCGGGCCGGTTCGCCGCCTTTGTGGGCACCTGCTGCCAATCGGCGGGGCGGGCACCACGGACGGCGGCGGCCGGAGACGAATGGGGCTATTTGTCTGCCATCGTCCGCTCCGCATCCTTCATCTGCGAGCGCAGCACCGGCAGTTGGTCGCGGGCAAAGGCGGCCAGTGCGGCGTTGTCGGGAGCTTTGAGATAGTGCTCGAGCAGGTCAATGGTGGATTCATATTCAGGGATCTGCGCGGCATAGAAGGTTCGGACGTAGGCCGGTCCGTCCGAATTGTCGGGCTCGGCGAGGCTTGTGCTCGCCTTTGTCTTGCCGACGCGCGGCTCGGCGCCGATCGCCTCTTGGATGTCCTTCAAGGCCTTGTCGCGTTTCGCCGCTTCCTCGGCGCGCAGGGCGGCGAGGTTCTTCACCTCCGCATTGCCCTTCAGGTCGGTGCTTTCCAGCAGACCCTGCTGGAAGCGGCTGAACGCGTAAAGGCCGTTGACGACGTCGGTCGCCGTCGGGACGCGTTCGCCCAGCCTTCGCTCGCCGGTACTGTCGGCAAGCGCTGCGGTGCTGACGAACATCAGGATGATCGCGACAAGAACTCGCATCGCTATCAATGACCGATGACGTGCGAAGTTCCCCGAACGTTACGATCCGTTAAGGGCGGTTGCGACGCGACAGTTCCGTCCCCACGTCTTGTTCATGAAACAGTCTGACATCTTCAGGGACAACGCCGACAACTGCCTGCAGCTCGCCGAGCGAGCGGAAGGGCAACCTGCCCATAAGCGCTATTCGCGCATGGCGGACGCCTGGACCGCGCTCGCGAGAGAACAGGACTGGCTCGATGGCGAAATTCCGCCCGTCACGACCCGTACCTCCCAAAAGCAGGACGCATAGGCGCTCCCGTTTGGGTGTGAGGCCGCGCACGGAATGCAGGCGACCAATCCAGGATCATTCGGGAACAGTCAATCGCGTTGATTTTCGATTCCAGAAGGAGATTTTGCAATGGCTCCGCGTCTTGCTCTTCTTTCACTCATTCTCGCTTTTGGCGTCTCCGTGGCGTTCGCGACGGTGACGACGGTGCGGCAGGTGCATCTGGAGAATGCATCGACTGCGGTCCATGCGGCGCATAGCTAGCGCCGCGGCCTCTCGTCTGCACCGGAACATTCGACGCGCCGGTGCGTAAGCGCTTCAGGACGACTGGAGAGGCGAGAGGACAACATGGCTCATTCCGACCACGGTATCGTCAGGGATCAGCGCGCGGAGGATCAACCGCGTGACAAGCAGCGCGCGCAGACCGCGCACAAGACGGGCTCGAAGGGCTCGCCGTCGCGCGAGGCGACCCGCGATCCCAAGCTCAACGACAACACCAAGACGCCGGGATCCGGCGTGATGCCGGACGATTCCGGCGACGCCCCGACGGGCTAGTTCTCGCAAGGAACGAATCCCTGCGCCAAGAGTCGACGGATTGCTTCCGGTTGTCATGCCCCCGGTGCGCCGGAAGCAATCTCCAAGGACGGCCCCGGCACCCCACTGTGCCGGGGTCGTTTTGTTTTGCGAGGCCGATCGAATCAATCCTCGGCGTCGTTCTCGGATTTTCCCGGGGTGTGTCCGTCTGGCCCTCGGCCAAATACACCAAACTCGCTTGATTTGACGCCCGTTGACGGGTCGATGCTCGTCTCGATGCCCGCGGCTGCGAGTCCGAATTTGAGCAGTTCGCGTACCGCCGCGGCACGCGTTGGCATGCGGTGCTTGAACCGGAAATCATCCACTGCGGCCAGCTCTTCCGGGGAAAGCATGACTTGGAGCCGCTCGGCGCGAAGGTCGTTCATGGTCAATCACGCAAATTGAGCAAGATGAGTAATTTGCTAAACCGGCCAACTTGCCGCGAGTTCCACCGGAGTCCAAAAAAGCGCCAGTTTAGCAAAATAGTCTTAATAAATCAATAGGTTACTTGAAACGATTCGCGCGCAGGCGCATTTTCATAGCTAAAGGGAGATGCGTCATGACGGACGAGGTCACGTTACCCCGCAAGCTTTCCGAGGAACGCGAAGCACAAAGGCCGGTGCGCGCAAGCCACCAGAAGGTCATCGAGCAAGTCGAGCGCTGGGCCAACAGCCCGGGTCTTCAGCCACCGAGGACGGAAGATGCGAAGACGATCTGAGCCACATACGTTCGAACAACGTCTCGCGGCGCAGAAGCTGCGGCTTGAGCACGAGCTGTCGGGCCTGCCGAATGGGCGCCAGCGCGACGTTGTTGTCGCGCGCATCGATCAACTGCAGACCGCTGCCGAGATGTATGGCTTCCTGATGCTACGGGACGATGCCGCGGCCCCTCGCTGATTGCCCGATGCGCTCGGTCTGCACCGCGCGCGAGGTGATGCGAAACTTTCGCCTCAGCCACCACGCCAATACCGACACGGCCGCCCATACCAGAATGGCAGCCACGAACGCGCCAATCGTGGTTGCCTGAACCACGACGTAAAAAACTGAGGCGAATGCTGCAAGACCGATGCTTCCCAGGCCCGCACCCGCGGCATCGAGCGCTGCGGCCTGCTGTCCGCGCCTCCTTCCGCTGAGGCCGGCTTTTTCCTTGGCGCGGCGCTCATGACTTTCGATCAGCGTTGCGCTGGCGCAGAAGATGGCGGGGAGCGCGAGGAAGAGCCCGCCGGCGGAGACGCCGAAACGCGCGCCCACGATCCCCGCGATGACCGTTGCCAGTCCGCCAAGCAGGAAGCGGACACCGTACTCGTACCACCGTGACTGTTTTAGCGCCGATGGAGACAGCTTGACCAGCATCAGGCGGCACCCCCAAAGCCCGCGAGCAGACCGAAGGCGACGACGAGCCATACGGCAAAGGCGGCGATGGTGGCTGGCAGTGCGCCGAGATGAAACCTCATCAGGAGATGGCAGACAACGAGGCTGTAGCAGGCGAGCGCGATGGCACCATAGATCATCGTCCAGCTTGCGGCGGCGACATATTGCGGGCCGTGCTGGACGACGGCGATGCTGAGAGTGGCCAGCGCGACCGACGGAGCCGCGCCGAGCAGCCCGGCAAAGCTCTTCGGTTTGAGCATGTCTCCCAGGATCGCGAAGGCGGAGACGATGACCCCGCCCGCGATGAAGCGCACGAGATATTCCGTCATGACCGCACCCGCGAGGCAGGAGGCCGCTGCCGTAGCTTTCCAAGCGTGAGCGGCCTGAACAGTCGCTCGACGACGACGCCGAGGGTGAAGCCCGCGACGACGTCGCTTGCCCAGTGTGCAAGCACGACGACGCGCGTCAACGACAGAGCCACGGCAACCGAGCGCACCAGCCGGCGCGGGACGGGGGTCAGCAGCCCGGCCGCTGAGGCCAGCGCGCCCATGTGCAGAGCATGGCCGGAAGGAAATGCATCGTGGGATCGCCCCGAGATGGGAACACCGTTTGCATGACCGAGGACTGTCAGTCGGTCGGGCCTCGTCTGGTCAAACAGCGACTTCAGCAGGTGCGGCAGCACCGCAGTCGCCAAGGAGACCGCCAACGCGTGATTTGCAGCAGGACGCGCTTCGGGTCGCCGAAGCTGGGCGTAAAGCCATCCAGCCGCAGCGAGCGCAAGCAGCACGTGCTCGTCCGCCGCCCAAGTCAAAGCCTGGGCGACTTGCTCGAGACCTGAATTGGTGTCGTGCGCAATTTCGCTTGCGAGCGCCTGGTCGATCCGGGTGGGCTTTACTTTTACGAGTGCCATCGGTCCGGCGAGATATCCTAGATGACGGTCTGGTAAATTCTGTATGGCAAAGAACGTTCCTGGGCGCGCCGTACAGCGTAGCGGCGCGGACAGATGGAAGCCAGCGCGACAGGCTGCTCGAGGCGGCGGCGCGAGCTCGTAAGTTCAGTGTACGGAGAGAGGCGCCGTTGCCGCGACGAGGAGGACGCCGCGGGGCGGCCTCCTCGTCCGAAGCCGTTACTTGGACTGTCCGACGCTCGGCGCCTTGCCGAGCTCCTTGGCCATGTCGAGATGGTGCTTGAGCGCCGGCAGCGTCTTGCCGGCCCAGTCCTTCAGCGCGGAATTGTCACCGCCCTTGGCGTAGCGTTCGAACAGCGACACCGCATCTTCATGGGCGCTGACCTGGTAGGAATTGTAGTCCGAGCTGAATTCCTTGCCCGTGGCGTTCTTGAGCTTGTCGAGCTTGCTCTGGTGCGAGCTGTCGAGCGCCGTCGGCAGGGTCGCTTGCACCTTGCCGTCACCGACGAGACCCTTGAGCTGAGTGCTGGTCTTGGTGTGGTCGGTCACCATTTGCTGTGCGAAGCTCTTCTCCTGCGCGTTGCCCTTCTGCTGGGCGAGCTTGCTCGACTCGATCTCGAACATGTCGCTGATCGCGACCTCCTTGACGAAGTCGGCGGTAGCAGGTGCGACGCCGAGCGCCGAGTTGACGCCGGTCTTCTCGCCCAGCGACTGGGCGAGCGCGGGGCCTGCGAGAAGCACGCAGGCAAGGGCGATGACGGTCCGTTTCATGTCTGGTCCCTTCGATCGGGCGCGCAGCCTCTTGCCGCGCGATGTTGCGCCGATCAACACGCCGCAGGGGCCGCGGTTCCTAACGACTAATCCGCGGGATTCCGTCCGGTGCGCGGATTGATGGGATCGGTCGGCTTGCGTCGAAGCCGCTCGGGCAGAAACGGTTCAGTGGGGGCGGCCGTGGCGTTGGCACGCACGTCGGCATGGCGCTGCGCGCGCTCGTGCGGCGTCTTGTTGTCATTGAAGTGGTATTTCACGTCGACGCCATCGACGGGATCGTTGACGCCATGCTGGATATCGCGGAAATCGCTCATGGTTCACCTCATTCCTTTCCCGGCAGGATCGTTTCGAGCACCTGCCGCGCTGCTCCCTCAATCATCCCGCTTTCGTTCGGATCGCGCCAGGAGCGCCAGTACTTTGCGGCGGTAATCAGCAGCGCGTCGTAGAGCCCGGTGACGAGATGCGAAGCGCCGGGCCCGGAGGTCGCGATGCAGACGCCGAGCTCCCTCGAGAATTTCGCGTAAGCAGACGCCATAAACGCCGCCATCTCCTCGTGCCGCGCCTGCACGAAGCCGATCTGGCCGTCGGCCACGCACGCCCCATTGATGCAGACGCTGGACGGTGAAGTCGGAGACGGTCTGGGACACCATGCGCGGCCTCGATTCCGAGAGCTGTTTTGAAGCTCAGGATTCCGAGAGCTGTTTTGAAGCTCAGAGAACCGCTCGCTCGCTGCGATGTTCCTGTCCGAGTGCTGAACAGCGGCGTGCGGAACAGCGGCGGAACGATCGCTCGCCTGTCCGGTTGATTCATGCACTCTGTGAGTGGAGCACCGAGATGTTGAATCAAGCAGAGCTGGACCGCGCCGAGATTGGCCGTTTGATTGGCAGCGACAAGGTCGAAGGAACATCCGTCTATGGTGCCGACCGCAACCGGATCGGCTCGATCGAGCGTGTGATGATCGACAAGATCAGCGGCAAGGTGTCCTACGCCGTGCTTGGGTTCGGCGGCTTCCTTGGGCTCGGGAACGATCACTACCCGTTACCGTGGCAATCGCTGAAATACGATACGGAGCTGGGCGGGTATGTCACCGCGATCACGGCCAAGGATCTGCAAAGCGCGCCGAAATACGGCGAGCGAAGCGATTGGAACTGGGGTGATGAAGCCGCAATTCGTGGCATCAACTCCTATTACGGTGTTCCCTTCGCATAGACGTTGCATGGAAAGGGAGTTCGAGATGAGCAAGGAACGGCCGACCGACGATCCTCGGGATCAGAATGACTGGGGATCGCACCGACAGACGGACAAGCCCTGGAAGGGCAATCCGGAGAAGGAACAAGGATCGGACAAGGTGAAGCCCGATCTGGAGAAATGGCACGAGACGAAGACGCATTGACACGAGTGCTTCGCGCGGGAGAAGGATGAAGCGCGGCGTTCATGACGCCGCGCTTCATCCTTGAGGATCGCGTTCACGAATGGCCACGCGGCTCTCCACCTGGAATGCCAGATGGACGCCGGCGCCTGGAGCTGCGGCATGGTCGCGGGGTCTGATCCATGACATCCCCTCCTGCAAGGAACTCATCGATAGGATCCATGGGTGAGGCGGAGCAGATCATCCGCAGCCGTCTGATAGGGGTCCTGGATGGGACGGGGGCGACGCGAAGGTCGCCTGACACCGCCAAACTTCTTAACCACGGCGGCACTTGACCGCTGGAATTGCACGCGACGCCTCCTAAATAGGGGTAAATTACCCCTTTCAAAATCAATTTCAGGAGGCGTCCGTGGTCCTGAAGAGCGTTCATTTTGCAGTTGCCGTTGCCCTCGTGCTCGCTGGCGGCGGCATCGCACGCGCTGACGACTACAAGCCCGACGAATATCTCGGTCTCGATCTCTCCAAGGCAGTGCTGTCGCCGAAGCGGCTCGGCCCGGAGACGCAGTTCGCGCCGGTGGCTTTGGAGGCGCGTGGCGGCAACGAGGCGCAAGCCCGCGCCGAGCCGATCGACGTGCCGACGAAGGTTGCC
>NZ_JALBHA010000281.1:0-8377 GCF_023006445.1 Bradyrhizobium sp. SHOUNA76 | reverse complement strand
ATCGCGGCCCAGAGGTCGAAGGTCTGGTAGCAGACGCTTTCCAGCGCGGCGTGCGCGAGCTCGGCCGGGCCAGTGTTGCGGGTGAGGCCGAACAGCGCGCCGCGGACGCGCGGATTCCAGTAGGGCGCGCCCATGCCGACGAAGGCGGGGACGAGATAGACGCTCTGCATGGAGTCCGACTGATCAGCAAGAGGTCCGGTCTCGGCGGCGTGCTTGATGATGCCGAGGCCGTCGCGCAGCCATTGCACCGCCGAGCCGGCGACGAAGATCGAGCCTTCGAGCGCATAGGTGCGCTTGCCGTCGAGCTGATAGGCGACGGTGGTGAGCAGCTTGTTCTTCGACACCACAGGCGTGGTGCCGGTGTTGAGCAGCGCGAAGCATCCGGTGCCGTAGGTCGACTTCATCATGCCCGGACGGAAGCAGGCCTGGCCGATGGTCGCGGCCTGCTGGTCGCCGGCGATGCCCGAGATGGCAATCGCGCCGCCGAACAGATCGGGCGCGCTCTCGCCGAAGCGGGCGGAAGAGTCCTTCACCTCGGGTAGCATCGAGCGCGGCACGCCGATGATCTCCAGCAGTTCGTCGTCCCACTGGCCGGTGTGGATGTTGAACAGCAGCGTGCGCGAGGCGTTGGTGGCATCGGTGGCGTGCACCTTGCCGCCGGTGAGGCGCCAGAGCAGATAGCAGTCGACGGTGCCGAACATCAATTCGCCGCGCGCGGCGCGCGCCCGCGCGCCGGGAACGTGGTCGAGGATCCAGGCGACCTTGGTGCCGGAAAAATAGGGATCGATGATCAGGCCGGTCTTTTGCGAGATCACGGGCTCGCGGCCGTCTGCCTTGAGTTTCGCGCAGATGTCGGCGGTGCGGCGGTCCTGCCAGACGATGGCGCGGTGCACGGCCTGCCCCGTCGCGCGGTCCCACACCACGGTGGTCTCGCGCTGATTGGTGATGCCGATCGCGGCGATATCCTTTGCGCTGATGCCAGCCTGCTCGATCGCCTCGCGGCACACCATCACGGTCGAGGTCCAGATGTCCTCCGGCTCATGCTCGACCCAGCCCGAGGCGGGAAAATGCTGCGGGAATTCCTGCTGCGCTTTGGCGGCGATGGAAATATCGCCGCGAAACACGATCGCGCGCGAAGAGGTGGTGCCCTGGTCGATGGCGAGGACGAAAGACATGGCGGCTACCTTGGCGTTTAGCTTGGCGTTTCCCCGGAGGGAGTCATTGTGTCGCGCCAAAGGGAGCGGATTGGAGGCGGAAGGTCAAGGTTGGTCTCGGTCTCGTGCCCCGGACGCAGCGCAGCGCCTTGGCGGTGCGCTGCTGTGCCGGGGCCCAATGCCAGGGCTGCTGGGTCCCGGCTCAGCATAGCAGCGTTTCGCGCTGCTATGCGTCCGGGACACGACCCGCTACACCGCCGCCGTCGTCACGCCGCCGTCGATGACTATGGTCTGTCCCGTCATGAAGGTCGACGCATCCGAGGCGAGGTAGGCGACTGCACCGGCGATTTCGTCGGGTTCGCCGATGCGGCGCAGCGGCGTGGTGGCGGTGCGGCGCTTCAGCATGGCCTCGTCCTCCCATAGCGCGCGGGCGAAATCGGTCTTGACGAGACCGGGCGCGATGCAGTTGACGCGAACGCCTTTCGGGCCCCATTCGCCGGCGAGCGAGCGGCACAGCGCGAAGTCGGCCGCCTTCGAGATGCCGTAGGCGCCGATCACGGTGGAGCCGCGCAAGCCGCCGATCGAGGAGATGATGATGACGGAGCCGTTCCCACGCTCGGCCATTTGCGGGATCGCCAGCGCGGAGAGCCAGATGTTGCTCTTGACGTTCGAGCCCATGATCTTGTCGAAGGCTTCATCCGTGATGTCGAGCAGCGGGCCGTAATAGGGATTCACTGCGGCGTTGCAGACGAGGATGTCGACCTTGCCGTAATGCTTGGTCGCACCTGCGATCAGCGCCTCGACCTCGGCCTTGCGCGCGATGTTGCAGGGGATGACGGCGGCATCGCCGCCGGCCGCGATGATGCCGTCGGCGACCTCCTTGCAGGCATCCGCCTTGCGCGAGGACACCACGACCTTGGCGCCGAGCTTTGCCAGGAGTTCGGCGGAGGAGCGGCCGATGCCGCGGCTGGAGCCGGTGACCACGGCGACCTTGCCGGTGAGATCGAACGGGGTGTTTTTCATTGTTGTTGCCTCGATGCTTCAACGGCCTCCATTGCGAGGAGCTCTTGCGACGAAGCAATCCAGAGATGTCGCCGCGGAGACAGTCTGGATTGCTTCGCTACGTTCGCAATGACGGTGGAGAGACTCAGATCAACCCGCCCGCGTCCGCGACGCGGCGCTGGTGGTAGTCGGTGTCGCCGAAGCTGTTCTCGATCATGGTGAGGCGCTTGAAGTAGTGGCCGATCTTGGCCTCCATGGTCATGCCGATGCCGCCGTGCAGCTGGATCGCCTGCTGTCCCACGAACTTCAGCGACTTGCCGATCTGCACCTTGGCTGCCGCGACGGCGTTGGCGCGCTCTTGGGCGCTCTCGAAATCGCTCGCCATGGTCGCGAACATCGACATCGAGCGCGCCTGTTCGGCGGCGACGAACATGTCGGAGGCGCGGTGCTGCAGCGACTGGAACGAGCCGATCGCGACGCCGAACTGCTTTCGGGTCTTGATGTACTCGACGGTAGTCTTGAGTGACTCGTCCATCAAGCCGACTGCCTCGGCGCAGAGCGCGATGCGGGCCTCATCCACCACGCGCTCGATCAGCGCGAGCGAATCCTCGGGATTGCCGAGCACCGCATCGGGGCCGGTTTCGACGCCGGTGAAGGTGATGTCGGCGGCATGCAGGCCGTCCTGGGTCGGGTAGGACTTCTTGGTCACGCCCTTGGCATTGGCAGGGACCAGGAACACGCCGATGCCGGGCTTGTCACGGCGGTCGCCCTTGGTGCGCGCGGTGACGACAAGCGTGTCGGCGTTCTCGCCGTTGAGCACGACGAACTTCTCGCCGTCGATGACCCAGCCGTCGCCCTTCTTCTTCGCCGTCGTGGTGACGTCGAACAGATCGTAGCGGGAGTTCTTCTCGAGCTGGGCAAAGGCGAGCGTCTTGCTGCCGTCGATGATGCCGGGCAGATGCGCGGCTTTCTGCGCATCGGTGCCGGCATGGCGCAGGAAGCCGCCACCGATCACGACCGTTGCGAGATAGGGCTCGAGCACCAGCGCCTTGCCGAGCGCCTCCATCACGATCATGGTCTCGACGCCGCCACCGCCGAAGCCGCCATCGGCTTCCGCGAAGGGCAGGCCGAGCAGACCTTGCTCGGCGAGCTTGAGCCAGACGGCTTTGCTCCAGCCGCCCTTCTCCTTCATGTATTTCTTGCGCTGCTCGAAATCGTAGGAATCGGTCAGCAGGCCGTCGATGCTTTCCTTGAGAAGCCGCTGCTCCTCGTTCAGATCAAAATCCATTTCTTTGGTTCCTCGTACCCGAAATTCTTGCTTCGTCATCCCGGGCGCGCGTAGCGCGAGCCCGGGATCCATACTCCCGGTCGTGGTTGTGGATTCCGGGCTCGCGCTACGCGCGCCCCGGAATGACGCCTAAAGCCCCAGCACCGCCTTGGCGATGATGTTGCGCTGGATCTCGTTGGAGCCGCCGTAGATCGAGACCTTGCGGTTGTTGAAGTAACTTGGCGCGATCTGGGCGGTCCAGTCCATGGCTTCGTTCGAGCCGTCGTCGCCGTGCACATCATAAGGCGCGGCGAACGGGCCGATCACTTCCATGAGCAGCTCGGTGGTGGTCTGCTGGATCTCGGAGCCCTTGATCTTCAGCACCGAGGAGGCCGGATTGGGCTTGCCCTTGCCGTGCTTGCCTTCGTCGGCGACGACGCGGAGCTGGGTGAGTTCGAGCGCCTTCAGCTCGATCTCGCAGGCCGCCAGCTTCTCGCGGAACGCCGCGTCCTGGATGATCGGCTTGCCGGCGGATTCGACCTTGCCGGCGAGATCGCGGATGCGGCGCAGCCGCTCCTTGGAGACGCCGACGCGGGCGATGCCGGTGCGCTCGTTGCCGAGCAGGAATTTTGCGTAGTCCCAGCCCTTGTTCTCCTCGCCGATCAGATTCTCGACGGGCACCTCGACGTCGTCGAAGAACACTTCGTTGACCTCATGGCCGCCGTCGATGGTCTGGATCGGGCGCACCGTGACGCCCTTCGACTTCATCGAGAACACGATGAAGGAGATGCCCATCTGCTTCTTCGCATTGTTGTCGGTGCGGCACAGGCAGAAGATCATGTCGGCGTGCTGGGCAAGCGTCGTCCAGGTCTTCTGGCCGTTGATGATCCATTTGTCGCCCTTGCGCTCGGCCTTGGTCTTGAGCGAGGCAAGGTCAGAACCGGAGCCGGGCTCGGAGAAGCCCTGGCACCACCAATCGTCGACATTGGCGATGCGCGGCAGATATTGCTTCTTCTGCTCCTCATTGCCGAAGGTGTAGATGACAGGGCCGACCATGCTGACGCCGAAGGCGAGCGGCTGCGGCGCCGGATAGGACTGCAGCTCCTCGTTGAAGATATAGTGCTGCACGGAGGTCCAGCCCGTGCCGCCATATTGCTTGGGCCAGTGGCTGACGCCCCAACCCTTCTTGTTGAGGATGCGCCACCACGTCACCATCTCGTCCTTCGAGAGGTGGCGGCCCTCCACCAGCTTGCGCCGCGTATCCGGCGGCACGTTGTCGCGGAAGAATGATCGCACTTCCTCGCGAAACGCCTGCTCTTCTTTCGTGAATGCGAGATCCATCGGATCCTCCTGTGAACCTACTTCTCTATGATTTGGATTGTGCCGGTTTCTGCTGCTGGCGCAATTCGTGGCGCGACAATTTTCCGACCGGCGTACGCGGCAGATCGTCGACGAATTCGACCGCGGCCGGTAGTTCATGCTTGCCGAGTTTGCCGGCCAGTTGCGCACGCAGCTCGTCGAGCGAGAGCGGCTTTGCGTCCGGCTTCAGCTTGATGAAGGCCTTTGCGGCCTCGCCGCGATAGGGGTCGGGAATGCCGAGCACGATCACCTCGTGCACGCCCGGTATGGCGTAGATCGCCTGCTCGATCATCTGCGGATAGACGTTGAAGCCGCCGGAGATGATCATGTCCTTCTTGCGGTCGACCAGGAAGAAGTAGCCGTCGGTGTCGACATGGCCGATGTCGCCGGTGAGGAAGCGGCCGTCGACGAAGGCCTCCGCGGAGCCCTCTGGCTTGTTCCAGTATCCCTTGGTGACATTCGGGCCCTTGATGCGGATCTCGCCGACTTCGCCCGGCGGCAGCACGCGCTTGGGATCGTCGAGCGCGACGACATCGAGCTCGATGCCGGGCAGCGTCAGGCCGATCGAGCCGGGCTTCTCCGGCCCCGTGGGCGGATGACCGGTGCCGGGCGAGCAGGTCTCGGTCATGCCCCAGCCGCTGCGCAGCTTCTTGCCGACCTTGCGTTCGAAGAAATTCGCGATCTCCACCGGCAGCGGCGCGCCGCCGGAGCCGATGACAGCGAGCGAGGAGAAGTCGCGCTTGTCGAGATCAGGCAGCGCGGCGATCGCGATCCACATCGTCGGCACGCCCGGAAAGTACGTCGCGCGCTTGACCTCGATGTCGCGCATGACCGCTTCGACGTCGAAGCGCTGATGCAGCGAGATCAGATTGCCGCGGCTGAGCGAGGAGAGCAGCACCACAGTGAGCGCATAGATGTGAAACAGCGGCAGGACGCAGATCACGCGTTCGATCACGTCGCCGCGCGCGGCGCGCGACGGCTTGCCCCAGACGTCGTAGATCGACACTGCGGAGGTGAGATTGCCGTGCGTCAGCATCGCGCCCTTGGGCAGGCCGGTGGTGCCGCCGGTATATTGCAGCAGCGCGACGTCGTCGGCCGTCACGGCGGGCCATTCTGCCGGCGCGGTCGCGCCCTCGACGAAGGCCTTGAAGGTCACGATGCGCGGATCATTGGGAATCGCCGCCTGCGGCGTGCCGACCTTGCCCCAATGATCGTCCTCGCAGACGACGAGGCGATCGATCAGCCCCTTTTCCAGGAATTTCAGTGCGGTCGGCAGCAGCGCCGCGAGATTGGACGTGACCAGCAGGCGCGAGCCGGAATCGGCGATCTTGTGGGTCAGCGCGATCTCGCCGTCGAGCGGCGACAGATGCGCAATGCGGGCGCCCGCTTTCAGCGTGCCGAAGAAATTGACGGGGTGATCCGGCGAGTTGCCGAGGAACAGCGCGACGGAGGAGCCCTTGCCGCAGCCGGCGCGCAGAAACGCTGCGGCGGCGCGCTCGGCCTGAGCTGCGAGCTCGGTGTAGGTGATCGAACGGTCCCGGAACTCCAGCGCGGTGCGCGGGCCGTAGTCGGCGGCGGCTTTCGACAGCAGGTCAGGCAGCGTGCCCTGGACGATGGTGTCGTCCCACCGCACGCCCTCGGGGTAAAACTGTTCGCCGGGATGGGTCATTCTCTGCATCACATTCGGTCGTCATTCCGGGGCGATGCGAGGCATCAAACCCGGAATCCATCGGGCAGCGCGCTCAGAGGCGAAATGGATTCCGGGCCTGGCCCTGCGGGCCATCCCGGAATGACTGAGAGTTGGAGCGCAAAGCCCCATCACGCCGCCTTCGACGCCGCCGCCAGCGAGGCAAACGTCTTGCCTTCGGCCGCAAGCTTCTTCAGCAGCGGGGCGGGCTCGAGGCTGGGGTCGTTGGTCTCCTTGGCGTAGAAGGCCAGGCGATCGGCGATGTGCTTGAGGCCGACGCTGTCGGCCCAGAACATCGGGCCGCCGCGATAGATCGGCCAGCCATAGCCATAGAGCCAGACCACGTCGATGTCGGAGGGACGTGCGGCGATGCCCTCTTCCAGGATCTTCGCACCCTCGTTGATCATCGGATACATCATCCGTTCGAGGATCTCCTCGTCGCTGACGACGCGCTTCTTGCGGCCGAGACGCAGCAGCGTCTCGTCGATCAGCTTCTCGACCTCCGGATCGGGCAGCGCCGAGCGCGAGCCTGCCTCATACTTGTAGTAGCCCTTGCCGGTCTTCTGACCGAAACGGCCGGCTTCGCACAGCGCGTCCGCGATCTCCGACTTGATGCCGCGGTCCTTGCGCGAGCGCCAGCCGATGTCGAGGCCGGCGAGGTCGCCCATCGCGAACGGGCCCATCGGCATGCCGAACTTCGTCACCACGGCATCGACCTGCTGCGGCAGGGCACCCTCGAACAACAGCTTCTCCGACTGCTTGCCGCGCTGAGCGAGCATGCGGTTGCCGACGAAACCGTCGCAGACGCCGACCACGGCCGGTACCTTTGCAATCTTGCGCGCGATGGTGACGGCCGTCACCAGGGCATCCGGCGCGGTCTTGTCGGCGCGCACGATCTCGCACAGCTTCATCACGTTGGCGGGGGAGAAGAAGTGCATACCGAGCACGTCCTGCGGACGCTTGGTCGACTTCGCGATCTCGTCGATGTTGAGATACGAGGTGTTGGAGGCGAGCACCGCGCCGGGCTTGACGTATTGGTCGAGCTTGCCGAACACTTCCTTCTTCACCGCCATGGTCTCGAACACGGCTTCGATGACGAGGTCGGCATCGCCGACATTCTCGATGCCGACGACGCCGTTGATCAGCGCCATGCGCTTGGCAGGCGCGTCAGCCGGGATACCGCCACGCGCCGCGGTCGCTTCCCAGTTCTTCTGCATGATGCCCATGCCGCGCTTGAGCTGTTCCTCACCGGTCTCGATCAGGGTGACAGGAACGCCGGCATTGGCAAAGGACATCGCGATGCCGCCGCCCATGGTGCCGGCGCCGAGGATGGCGACGCGGTTCACGGGACGCGACTTGGTGCCTTCAGGGACGCCGGCGATCTTGCTGGCTTCGCGCTCGGCGAAGAAGGCATAGCGCTGCGCCTTGGACTGGTCGCTGGCGACGAGCTTCAGGAAGCCCTCGCGCTCCTTCTTCAGACCTTCGTCGAAAGGTAGGTCAATGGCGTAGCCCACGGCGTCGGCGGCGGCGAACGGCGCTTCCAGGCCGCGCGACTTCTTGGTCATGGCGGCGACCGCATTGGTGAAGATCGAACGGTCGGCCTTGGCGGCCGCGATCTTGGAATCGTCGTCGCGCAGGCGGCGCAGCGGACGCTTCTCGGCCAGCAGCTTGCGCACGAAGGCCTCGCCGCCCGACGCCGGTCCCTCGACGATTTCCTCGATCAGGCCGTTCTTCAGCGCTTCCGCGGCTCCGATGGGATCACCGCCGACGATCATCTTGACCGCGAGCTCGGGACCGACCGCGCGCGGCAGGCGCTGGGTACCGCCGGCGCCTGGCAGAAGACCGAGCTTCACCTCCGGCAGGCCGAGCTTGGCTTCCTTGACGGCGACGCGGAAATGACAGGCGAGC
>NZ_JALBHA010000280.1:0-8386 GCF_023006445.1 Bradyrhizobium sp. SHOUNA76 | reverse complement strand
CGAGATCGCCGCGGCGGGATTTGCCGCGACTGGCGCGGACGCGCGTGCCGGGTGCCTCCTCACGCAGCCACACCTCGGTCTCCCCGCGTAGCACGCCGCGCGCAGTCTCGGTCAGCTTCAGCGCGCCAAACGCTTCGCTGTCGCTCTGCAGATGCCCCATCGCCACCAACTGCCGCAGCACGGTGCGCCACTGCTTTTCGTTGAGCTCGCGGCCGATGCCAAACACCGACAATTTGTCGTGGCCGAACTGCGTCACCTTCTCGGTCAGGCGTCCGATCAGCACGTCGATCAGGTGCATCGCGCCGAAACGCTGGCCGGTGCGATAGATGCAGGACAACAGCTTCTGCGCCAGCACCTTGCCGTCGCGCATCTTCGGCGGCGTCAGGCAGTTGTCGCAATTGCCGCAGGTCTCGCCCATCACGATCTCGCCGAAATAGGCGAGCAGCCGCCGACGCCGGCAGTGCGGCGTTTCGGCAAGGCCAACCAGCGCATCGAGCTTGCCGATCGAGACCCGCTTGAATTCGTCAGAGGCGCTGGACTCGTCGATCATCCGACGCTGCTGCACGATGTCGGAGAGCCCATAGGCCATCCAGGCTGCCGACGGCTTGCCGTCGCGGCCGGCGCGGCCTGTCTCCTGATAATAGGCCTCGATGCTCTTGGGCAGATCGAGATGAGCGACGAAGCGCACGTCGGGCTTGTCGATGCCCATGCCGAAAGCGACGGTCGCGACGATGACGATGCCGTCCTCGTTGAGAAAGCGGTCCTGGTTGCGCGAGCGCACTTGGCTGTCGAGCCCGGCGTGGTAGGGCAGCGCCGCAATGCCGGCGTCTTGAAGCGCGGCGGCGACCTCCTCGACACGATTGCGGGACAGGCAATAGACCACGCCGGCATCGCCCGCATGCCGCTCCCGGATAAACTCCTTCAGCTGCGATACGGCACTGCGCTTGTCGACGATCTCGTAACGGATGTTGGGCCGGTCGAAGCTCGAGACGAATTGCGGTGCGCCCGTGAGCTGGAGCCGCTCGACGATCTCCCTGCGCGTCAAGTCGTCGGCGGTCGCGGTCAGCGCGATACGCGGCACGTCGGGAAAGCGCTCGGCGATGATGGAGAGGCCGACATATTCGGGGCGGAAGTCATGGCCCCATTGCGAAACGCAATGCGCTTCGTCGATCGCGAACAGCGCCACTCTCGCCTGCGCCAGCAGCGACAGGCAGCGCGGCGTGACCAGGCGCTCCGGCGCGACATAGAGCAGATCGAGATCGCCCGCGAGCAGGCGGCGCTCGATGTCGGAGGCTTCCTGGAACGACAATGACGAATTCAGCGCGGCGGCGTTGACACCGGCCTCGATGAGGCCGGCGACCTGATCACGCATCAAGGCGATCAACGGCGACACCACGATGCCGCAGCCTTCGCGCAGCAGGGAAGGAAGCTGGTAGCACAACGACTTGCCGCCGCCGGTCGGCATCAGCACCAGGCAATTGCCGCCGTCGGTGACGTGCCTGACGATCTCTCCCTGCGCACCGCGAAAACCCGGCAGGCCGAAGACCGAATGCAGCACCGACAGCGCATCGCGGCCGTTGGCCGGCGCAGGTAGCGGGGCGGTGGAGGGAGCGGACATGGGCGGGATGGAACCAAGGCCGTGAGATTCGTCACAAGGCCAGTCGCATAGCGGCGTCGGCGTGGCAAGAGCGTTTGCGGGGCGCGGCGCGGCTCTTTCCCTCTCCCCTTGTACAAGGGGAGAGGGGAAGAAGACACTACGCCCCGATCCTCCGCAGCGCTTCCGCGACGGTCACAATAGGCATGTTACGTCTCTGGGCGGCTTCCAGCGCATGACGCATCAGGTCTGGGGTGCAGCCGTAGGGGCTCGGCGTGTTCGCAACGTCGTGGCCGTAGAAGATGAGCCATCCGCCGCTCGCGACCGCCTGGTCGAAATAGCGATCGACGCCGGCCCTATCGATCTCGCAATCCACCAAGGGCGAAGCGCGCAGGAACTGGAGGTCGATGACGTCGCTGTTGACGCCGGGGAGGATGCCGCGCGCTGAACGGAAGGCCTTGGCGAGCTGCGGCTTGCGCCAGACCGAAGCGATCCCGTAGGGATAGGCGAAATTCTCGAGCGTGATCGAGGAATCGATACCGCGGAAATAAGCGCGGTTTCGCTCGATCTCGCGCGCCATCGCGACCTCGTCGAGAATGGCCGAGCTCTGATGCGAGAATGTGTGGCAGGCAATCTCGTGACCGGCGCGGTGAAGCCTGATGATCGCGTCATCGGACAGGCCATGCCAGTGATCCGACGGCTGACCGATCAGGCTGCCGGCGAGATAGAATGTACCGCGGCCGCCATGCTTTTCCAGAAGCTCGGCGCCCTCGCCTGCCGCGCTGTCGGGGGCATCATCGAAGGTGAAGCTCACGATCGGCGCATGCGCCGGCAGCCGGTGCGGCGCGGCGCGAAAATGCCGGGCCAGCCGATTGCTCACGCGTCCCTGAAGTGCCGACCACACGACTGCGTTTCCCGTGATTTGCGTATTTCCGTACTGAAACATTCGCGCGCTGGTTGAGGCAAGCCTAACGCTCGGGTAATCCTAACGCGGAACCAACATCCTTCGGCCGACGCGCAGGGACCGACGCATCGGCTCCCTCGCTGAGAAATTGCAACCAGTTGCGGAAAAGCACCGCCGCCGCGCTGCCGGCGCCGATATCGGCGCGCAAATTCAGCCCGGGCAGCTCGTTGGTGAGCGCCGGGTGGCGCTGGTGCGCCGCCTTCTTCTCGAAGCGGGCCAATTTCTCTTCCGTCGCTGCGTCAAAATAGCTCACGGGCAGGCGCGGATAATTCTCCCGCTCGCGCGCGAGATAGCGGCCGATGTCGCGCAGATATTCGCGCTGAAGCGACAGCGCGTCGTATTCCGGATGCCCCTGGAAGAACACGAAGCGGCTGGCATATTGGCGAACGAAAACATCGACGCCCGCATGGACGGAGCGTGTCAGCACCTGATAACCGGCCTGCACCAGGTCGCTCTCCGCAATCTCGTTCAAGCGCGAATGCGAGACCTTCAGCGGCGCCGGCGCGGCGCGCGTCAGGGAATCGCTCGTCACGGCGTCGCAATCGAAGATGCCGTGGCATTTGGCCGGTAGCCGTCGCCGTTCGATGCCGTCGAGGTGCAGCACCGCCGCGTGCGCGGCAAGGCACGACCAGATCGTCGAGCGCGTGTTGACCTTGGCCCAGTCGATGAGTTCGGTGAGGTCGCGCCAGTACGGCTCCTGGTCGAGTTCGGGCGCGACGGGCTCTGCGCCGGTCACGATCAGGCCGTCAAATTTCTGACGCTTGAGATCTGACAGGTCGGAATACTCGCTTTCGACATGCCACCTCGCTTCCGGCGAGCGCTTCACGGTCGGAAGCGAGAAGCAGTGGAAGCGGATGCGGCACTGGCCTGCTGCGGCCTGAAGCAGCTTCATGAACTGCCGCTCGGTCGCCTTCAGCGCCGGATCCGGCATGTTGTTGACGAGCCCGATCGTGAGTTCGGGTTCGTGTTCTCGCGCGAGATCGCGCTCGGTCGGCGCCAGCGCCGGACTCGAGATGACTTGATCCCTGTCGATCAAGATCGTCATGGGTGCCGCCGCCTACTCCGCGGCCTCGAGGCGCGCTGATCGACAGGCCTTGTCCAGCGCCTGGTCGATGTCCTCGACGATATCGGAGACATGCTCGATGCCGATCGAGAGCCGGATGGTCTCCGGCAGCACACCGGCAACACGCTGCTGCTCTGCCGACATCTGCCGATGGGTGGTCGAGGCGGGATGACAGGCCAGCGACTTGGCATCGCCGATATTGACGAGGCGCGTGATCAGCTTTAGCGCATCATAGAAGCTCTTGCCGGCCTCCATCCCGCCCTTGATGCCGAAGGTGAACAGCGAGGAGGCGTTACCATCGAGATATTTCTGCACCAGCGGATAATAGGGACTGTCGGGAAAGCCGGTGTAATTGACCCAGGCAACGCGCGAATCCTTGCGCAGGAATTCGGCGACCTTGCGGGCGTTCTCGACATGGCGCTCCATGCGCAGCGCCACGGTCTCGATGCCCTGGAGCAGCAGGAAGGCGTTGAACGGCGACAGCACCGAGCCCATGGTGCGCTGATAGACGCTGCGCGCCCGCTCGATATAGGCGGTCCTGCCGAAGCGCTCGGCATAGACGAGGCCGTGATAGGAGGCGTCGGGCTTGTTGTAGCCCGGGAAGCGCTCGGCATGCTTGGCCCAGGGGAAGTTCCCGGAATCGACGATGGCGCCGCCGAGCGTGGTGCCATGGCCGCCCAGGAACTTGGTCAGCGAGTGCACGGCGATATCGGCGCCGTAGTCGAACGGCTTGAGCAGAATCGGTGTTGCGACGGTGTTGTCGACGATCAGCGGCACGCCATGCGCATGCGCGACCTTGGCCAGCGCCTCGATGTCGCAGACATTGCCGGCGGGGTTGCCGATGGTCTCGGCGAACACGGCGCGGGTGTTCTCGTCGATAAGCTTCTCGATCGCCTCAGGCTTGTCGCTCTCGGCGAAGCGGCCGGTGATGCCCTGCCTCGGCAGGATGTGCGAGAGCAGCGTGTGCGTGGTGCCGTAAAGCTGCGGCACGGAAACGATGTTGCCGCCGTGATCGGCGACGTTGACGAAGGCAAAATGCAGGGCCGCCTGGCCGGTCGCGACCGCGAGCGCACCGACGCCGCCTTCAAGCTGGGCGATCCGCTTCTCCAGCACCGCGCTGGTCGGATTGGCGATACGGCTGTAACGAAAACCTTCGGCCTCGAGATTGAAAAGCGCCGCGCCGTGATCGGCGCTGTCGAAGGCGTAGGCTGCGGTCTGGTAAATCGGCACGGCGACCGCGTGCGTGGTCGCCTCGGGCTCGTAGCCGGCGTGAATAGCGATCGTCTCGTTGCGCATCGTGCCACCTCCGCGTGGAGCGGGCCGCACTTATTGGCCTGTAGGAGGCATGTGCGTTGTCCGCCACGTCCCGTGTTAGAGGCGGGTGGTAAAGCGGACAATAATTCGCTTAGAGATCGAGGAAGTAACCCTAATGCTTGTCGGCGAATTGGCCGGAATCCGGGTTAAATTGCATTAATGAAGATGCTGCTCGGTGCAACTTGCGGATCGCGTCACTCATTGCGTGGCAGATGACCGTGGATCGAGATCGCACCCTCGATACATCCCATGCAGCTGTTTACCTTGAAGAAAAACCGTACGGGGAGTTAGTCCTCCTCGACGATCGAGCCATTGCTGGATTGGCGAGGGATACATTGAATACAGCATCCGGGTCGCCCCGCGGTCGGTAAATGTGCGCCCATTCCTGCCGAAGTCCCACGCAGCATGAAAGGCAAGCCTTGCCTTCGAGGTGACGCAGATGTCGTCCGATGCAATCGTCGCAAGGACGATCGTGCAGGCGGAAGCGCAGAGGCCATCGATGACGACCGATTGACGCGCGGCGCGCAATTTCTCGTATCGCTCGATGTAGTCAGCAATCGATCCGCCTCGATCATTCGCGATGCGAACCACGGCATGGCTCGCCCCCGTGCCAGTGAGTAAGAGCAATCCCGCGACAACCCCTGCCGGAAATCTCATGCTGCTCGCTCGATTGTGTGATGCCGCCACTTGGCAAGACCAGTGCTGATGGCGCGCCACCTTGATGCTTTCGGTCTTGGGACTCTTGACCTCGGTCGAAGAACCACCGCGCGTTGCTAAAGGGAACCTGGACAAGTGGGTCACGGCGGGCTTGAGCCGAGGAAGCACCGGCAGCCTTGACGGACGGCAGCGGAGCTGGCCGCTACCGTCCCGCCAACTTCAATATCGATACCCGTATGGATATTGTCCGGGGCAAACGTAATTGCCGTAAGTGTCATAGGTGCAGCTGCTGGAGCCACCGTAGTAGCCATAGGCGCCGGCTGCGGCGGCTCCTACTGCGGCCGCACCTAGACCATAGGCTGCGCCCCTGTAAGCGCCGCGATAGGCTGCATTGCGATAGACCCCTCTGGCCACAGGGCGCCCCGCGATCGGGCGATAGCCATAACCACGGCCGGCGACGCCGTAGCGGCCTCCCGCACCCCGGTATCCGCCGCCCCGGACATGGGCGACGCGGGCGCCACCGCCATGGAAACCTCCGGCGCGCATACCACCACCATGGAAGCCGCCGCCGCCGCGGCGAGCGTATGCATCATCGGGAATGAGACTGACGGTGATCAGAACGATCGCCGCCAAAGCAGCGAGAAGACATCGAAGCATGGCTTTCCTCCATTACTTGGGGTGCCGCGCACATGATAAGGCGATGCCGCTCACGGATCGGCACCCGGCAGGAACCTCTTCTCCTCCTCAAGGTCGGATTTGACCTAGATCAAGGAGTCGAAGATTGAGGACTTCTCGTAAAGAGATGCGGGCTGGAACACCCGCTGTGGAACTTGCTGCGGCTTCCCTGCCCCACGAGATCGAGAGGCTGACAACGGCGGCGACGCACTCTCGACATGGTCAGCAACACAGGCACACGCGCTTTCACGCCGCGATGAACCATTGTGTAAGCAAGCTTCGCGCGCGATGCGCGAAGCCCTGAAGCGCTTATTGGAGCAGGTTCAACCCATCCGATCCCACAGCCGATGAGCGAGCACGCCGGCGCGCTTCTCGATCGCGGCCGCGGCATCGAGCGCGAGATCCTCGCGATAGCGCCCGGTAATCAGCTGCACGCCAATCGGCCTGCCGTCGTGAAGCGCCACCGGCACCACCGCGCCGGGCAGGCCGAGCACGTTGATCGCGGAGATGAAGCGGATCTCGCCCCAGAAGATCTCGCGCACGCGCTCGGGGCTGACGGTGTCATCGCGTGGGCCCGGCGTCGGCTTCACTGTGGTCGGCGCCAGCACGATTGGATAGTCTTCGAAGAACAATTGCCAGGCGCGGATGTGGCCGTTGCGCGCGGCGGTCGCCTGCATCCAGGCCTTGAGATCGAGCACGTTGGCCTTGGCCTTCATGCCGCCCCAGGCCTTGTGAAAATCCTCGGACGTGACCTTCAGCATGGAGGCTTCCTGCATCACCACGGTCTCGTTGGTGATGATGTCGCACCAGGTCTGCCAGACGCCGTTGATGTCGGGCACCTCGACCTCGCTGACGCGGTAGCCGGACCGCTCGAGGTGGTCGGCGGCCTGGCGCAGCGCCGCGGCGACGGACGGATCGACGTCCATGTCGTCGGGAATCTTGGCCAGGGCCACCTTGATCGGCCCCTTCGGCCTCTCGCCGACCAGCGGCGCCGGCACCCACCAGGGATCGCGCGGATCGCGCTGGCTCATCACCTCCAGCGCAAGACGGACGTCGGCGACGTGGCGGGCGAGCGGCCCCTGCGCCGACATCAGGTGCGCCAGCATCGGACGCTCCGCCGTTGCGCTCTCGTTGAACGCGGGGATGCGTCCCTGCGTCGGCTTGATGGTGGCAACACCGTTACAATGCGCGGGCCAGCGCAGCGAGCCGCCGATGTCGTTGCCATGGGCGATGGTGCCGATACCGGCAGCGACCGCCGAACCCGCGCCGCCCGAGGAGCCGCCGCAGGTGATATCAGGATCCCAGGGGTTCAGCGTCAGCCCGTGCAGGGGATTGTCGGTGAAGCCGCGGAAGGAGAATTCTGGGGTGTTGGTGAGCCCAATGACGATCGCGCCGGCCTTCTTCAGGTTGCGGACAACAGGCGCATCCGACGGCGCGACCAGGCCCTTGTTGGCGGGAACGCCGTTGAAATTCGGCCGGCCTTCGTAGTCGACATTTTCCTTGATGGTGACAGGCACGCCATGCAGAAGGCCGAGCGCGCCGCCCTTGGCGCGCTGCTTGTCGGCCGCATGCGCCGCTTTCAGCGCTTCCTCGCCGAGATCGACGACGACGGCGTTCAGCTTCGGATTGACGGCGCGCATCCGTTCAAGATGCGCCTCGACCGTCTCGACGGCGGAGATGGCACCGGAGCGGATCGCGGCCGCGGTCTCCACTGCCGACCATTGCCAGGCTGGTCCCTTGGGACGGCGTGGTGCAGCGGGCCGGCGCGGAGCGGCCTTCTTGGCTTTCTTCGCAGCGACGGCCTTGCGGCTTGTGCTGGTCTTGCTGGAGGGCTTTGCAGGTTTCTTCGAAGCAGTCTTCTTTTTGGTTTTCTTGGTCGTCTTCTTCGCCACGTCGCACCTCCTGAAATTGTGCCGCGGAGGTTACGGATGGCGAAAGGACGTGTACAGGTGCGTTTTCTGCATGGCGCAATGGCGCGACGCGGCGAATTGTCTGCGGGTCGCGCCACCGACGCTATTCCGCGGGACAGGCCGCAACGGCCGCTTGCGCGCGGTCGAGCCGGAGGCTCCACAGCGCCAGCACGAGCCCGACAGCAGTGATGCCAGCCGCAACCAGCGGC